>CAWUJC010000048.1:0-9607 GCA_963922355.1 uncultured bacterium
AGAACAAATTCAGCAGGAGTTGAGCGATTACTTTGCCATGGTCGAACACATGGACTACGCGATCGGCCAAATTGTGGCGGCGCTGGAAGCAACGGGTCAGGCCGAAAATACGATCATCATTCACTCCGCTGATCACGGATTGGCGGTGGGGCAGCATGGCCTGATGGGTAAGCAGAACATGCATGATCACAGTGTTCGCGTTCCGCTTTTGATGCGTGGGCCGGGCATCCCGGTTGGAGAGGTCCAGTCGGGTCTTTGTTATCAGCACGATCTCTTCCCCACGATGCTGGAAGTCGCCGGTGCGGACATCCCGGCGGAGTGTGCCTACCAGTCACTCTGGCCTTTGTTGAAAAGGGAGAAGGAGGATAACTACGAAAAGGTGACGAGCTTCTACAGTTCTTACAGCAAGATGGAGCGAACCCGTGATCGCAAAGTGATGACGCTGCAGCGCGAGGCGGGACCCTTGGTCGTCGAATATGACCTGGCTTCCGACCCCTGGGAGCAGAACGGTAAAGTGACCAGCGGTGGGGCGGGGTAGGATTTAGCGCTGAATTGCGAAAAGAGGGGAAGAAGCCTCGTCAATTCATCGTTAGCATCCGTCAAAGAACCGCAAGCACGAAAAGCCGGGGCAACGTATAACAAGCTACCTGCTTGTAGGCGGGTTCTACCGTGCTTGCGCCGTCCCCCATTTCCCCGACGTCTACCGTTGAGTCCACCGTGTGGAATCAGGTCGATGGCGTTTGGGAACAACTCTACGGCAATCTCGCCTTTAAGGGCGTGAGCCTGGAGTGGCATGACTTTAACCTCGATTCCAATTTGGATTGGCATCGGAGCTTCCACGACGGCACTTGCGAGCTTTGCCTCAACTGGTCCGGTAGCAGCCTCTTTCGCCAGCAGGGCAAAGACCATTCGGCCACCGGACGTTGCGTCCTGGGGTATCTGCCAGAGGCGGCCCAGCCGGAAGCCCAACGTTTGCCGGGAGATCGTCACTGCTTCATCACCTTGGAGATGACACGCGAATATCTGGAGCGGACCTTTGCTGGTTCACTTGACCGTCTGCGCCCTTGGATGCGCGCTTTTTTGGACGGGAAAAATGCCAGCGCCGCGCCAATTCACCAGGAGCCGATGGCCCCGAACGTCCAGCGGCTTTTCCCGACGCTACGCAAGCCGCCGGTGGTCGGGACGGCGTTGCCGTTTTGGTTCGAGGGGCGTTTGCTGACGATTGCCTCGCTCTTGTTTTTTGAAGCCGAGCCGCAGGAAGAAATGTTCTGCACCCGGCAACAGCGGGTGGCGACGGAACGAGCCGAAGCCGTGAAGTTGATTTTAGAGAAGCATCTGGCCGATCCGCCTTCCATGACCGCACTGGGCAAGGAGATTGGCTGCAGCGCGGCTTACCTCGGTCGCATCTTCGCGGCGGAGACGGGCATGAGCGTGCCCCAGTACCTGCGGAAGATTCGCCTGCAAAAGGCGGCAGAGTACCTTCGTGAAGGAACGCACAACGTCACCGAGGCGGCCTTCGATGTCGGCTACAGCAGTTTGAGCCACTTCAGCAAGGCTTTCTACGAGGAGTTTGGCTGCTGCCCGGGGCTGTATCCCCAGGGAGCGAAGTTGTTTCCTAAGAAGCAATAATACAATAAGTAGTTACAATCACCGCTAAACCTTCCATAGCGGTGGTAAGCACGAGCCAAGGCTTTGTCGTATTAATACGGTTCACGGATTCCAGAGCGATAGGAACGTGACGAGAGAGACCCCTCCAGAGCGACGCGGAGGATTGAGCAGACGAACAGCCCCACCGTAGGACGTGGGGTAACCAACCAACCCAATTAAAGAACAACAACTTCCATGAAAAAGCACTTCCTTCTGACGTTGGCCGCCGTGGCTGGCCTGACGATGAGCGCCCAGGCGCAATATTTGACCCCCACCTTTTCTTCAGACGACACGGTCAACGCCGAGTGGCAGTCTTTCCTCAATCCGAATACGCCGGGCGGCAATGCCCCGAACAGTTTATCGGTGGAAATTGGTGGCGTTACCTCGGGCGGCACGCCTTCTGATTTCGACATCCATGAAGGCAATGGTGTGGCCTTCCCGGTGGGCTCCGCAAACATCTACAGCCCGTTCTCCACGATTGAGATCGACTTGACCAGTACCTTCAACGATTTCGTTCCGAACAATATTATCCTCCAGATTCGCACGCTGGGTAATGAGTTTGACCCGAGCACCGTGTTTTTGACGGCGGATGTGGACGGCACCAACGACCTCCAGGTGGCCCCGCACTTCACCCAGGAAGTTGAGCGTTTGATTACTTTCGTACCGATCCCAGGTGGTTCTGCCGAAAGCGCCGAAGTGATTACGGCCTTTCAGTGGGACTTCACGGACTTGAGTGATTTTTCGGATTTCTCGCTGCTGGATAATGCGGACTTTACCATTGATTTCTCCGCCCTTGGCTCGAGCTTGAGCTTGGACGTGGCGGTGTTGGACTTTGCCGGTGGTAACTATGCTTTTGAGCAGTTTGTCATTCCCGTTCCGGAGCCGGCCACCGGTTCGCTCCTACTGCTTGGGCTTGGCTATGCGGCTCTGCGCCGTCGCCGCGCCTAAGCGAGGCGTTCCATTCACCTGAGCGATAAGCATTCACGCTGTGAAAGCCATGAATTTCCATAAGGTTCGTTTCCGAGGCGATAACCGTCTAGCCTTCACGATGGTGGAGCTTTTAGTGGCGGTGGCAATCATTGCTCTGCTGGCTGGTCTCAGCTTGGCGGGCTGGTCTGCTGCAGTCGAGAACACCAAGAAAACCGCCGAGCTAAGTGCTGCCCGTCAGATCATGGTGGCTTATCTGCGCTATCCCGTGGATAACAACGGTAGATTAATGCCGGGGATCGACACCACCCCCGTCAAAGGTGAGTCAGGAAACTTGCAGGCAGGCTATATCTCCAAACGTTGGCCAGCACGATTGGGTGAATTACTGGACTACAGGTACGAAGGCGTTGCGCTTGTCAACGAAGCCTTGGATAACTACATCGCCAGCGGTGCTGATGGTTATATTGCCACGCTGTACCCGAGCTTTGGGTTAAATACTACCTTTGTGGGCGGTAACTACGATACCCATTTTGGGGAGCCGATTGTTGGACAAGATGAGGCAACTTATGGCCAATTTGCGGTCACCCGCCTCAACCAAGCCGTTCAGCCTAGTACCTTGATTGTGTTTGTTTCGGCGAGCTCGATCGGGGCAGGAGGGACGCCAACCTACGGCAACTTCTATGTCCGCTCGCCTGGCTCACAGGGTGTCAACTGGCCCGCCAACTACAACGAAAACACCAATCCCATTAGCACCGGTTTTGTCCACACCCGCTGGGACGGCAAGGCGATTGCGGCCCATTTGGACGGTAGCGTCGCCTTGCTTGACTATGGCGAGCTCCAGGATATGACTCGTTGGTCGAATCAAGCCGCCAAAGCCGGCGATCCCAACTGGGCCTTAGGCGACTAAGAAATTTGTAACCGTAAAAACAGAAACCAAGGAGCAAAGCGACATGCCTCCCACCACCGTTAAATCCCCGCAAGAATACGTCAGCGATAGCCTGACCGATGAAGCCCTCCAGCTGCGCGAGCGCTGGACGGAACTCCAAACCGCCGAACCCAAACTCCGCATCCGTGACGCCGCGCTCAAGCTCGACGTGAGCGAAGCCCAGCTCCTGGCCACGGGTTGTGGGGATACAGTGACCCGACTTTCTGGCGATTGGCCCGAACTCGTTGCTCGTCTCAAAGACCTGGGCCGTGTGATGGCTTTGAGCCGCAACGAGCACGCCGTGCACGAGCGCTATGGTGTTTACCGCAAGGCGGAAGCCTTCCATGGCATGGGCCAAGTGGTTGGGCCGGATATCGATCTGCGCCTCTTCTACAGCCACTGGCACCTTGGTTTCGCCGTTGCCGAAGAAGCCCGCGGTACCGTTCGCCACAGCCTCCAGTTCTTTGACTTGGACGGCAATGCCATCCACAAGGTTTACTTGACGGAAGATTCCGACAAGGCTGCTTTTGAAAAAATCGTGGAAGACTACCGCGCCGATGATCAGTCGCCCTACCAAGCGGTGAAGGAACTCGAAGCCGCCAAGCCGGAACTGCCAGACAGCGACATCGACGTCGAAGGCCTGCAGAAGTTCTGGGCGGCGATGGAAGACACCCACCAATTCTTCGGTCTTCTGGGTCGATTCAAGGTTACCCGGACTCAGGCTCTTCGCCTCGTCGGTACCGAATATGCCCAACCGCTCGCGCTGAACACCCCGCGCGTGATGTTGGATGCCGCCGCCGAGCAGAAGCTCCCGATCATGGTCTTTGTCAGCAACCCAGGCATTTACCAGATCCACACCGGCCCGGTGGAAAACCTCAAGCCTTACGGCGATTGGTACAACGTCCTCGACCCAGACTTTAACCTCCACCTGCGTGAAACCGGTGTGAAGACAGCCTGGCTCGTGCGCAAACCGACTAAGGACGGCATCGTCACCTCGCTGGAAATCTACAGTGAGGACAACACCGAGATCGCTCTCTTCTTTGGCCAGCGTAAGCCCGGCCAGCCGGAGAACGAAGATTGGCGCAAGCTGGCCGAAAGCCTGCCCAAGCTATGAACCTCCGCTTCTGGATGCTGGGAGCGCTGACGCTCCTGGCACTCGGCTTTCTCGTCGGCTTGACCACCGGTTGTAGCCGCTCGGAAGAGGCTCCTGTTGCCGAACGGCGCATTGTCAGCTTGGGCGGATCGGTCACCGAAATTCTCTACCAGCTTGGTGCGGGTGGAGAAATTGTCGGGACGGATACCACCAGCGTTTATCCGGATGAAGCCGTCGCCTTGCCCAAGGTTGGGTACTTGCGCCAGCTTTCGGCCGAAGGTGTGCTTTCGCTGAGCCCGACTTTGGTCATCGGAACCGATGATGCCGGGCCACCGCACGTGGTGGAGCAGCTTCGCAACGCCGGGATCAACTTGGTCTTGCTGCCCTTAAACCAATCTCCGGAAGGACTGGACCAGCTCATTACAGGCGTCGCCGAGGTGGTGGAAGCTCCTGAGAAAGTGGAGGCCATGCAGCAAGCGGTGGCTCAACACTGGGCCGAAGCGAAGAAGACCACCGACACGATGGAGGCTAATCCCAAGGTCCTCTTCATCTATGCCCGAGGTGGCGCGGTGCTCAACGTGAGCGGCACTGGAACCGCCGCCCACGCTGTCATTGGCCTGGTGGGCGGGCAGAACGCCGTGACCGGTTATCAAGGTTATCGTCCGTTAACGGCCGAAGCGCTGGTCGAAGCCAAGCCCGACGTGATTCTCATCTCGACCGAAGGTCTCGAATCTCTGGGTGGTGAGGATGCCCTCTGGGCGTTGCCAGGGATGAACCTCACTCCTGCCTTCGAGAAAAAGCAGGTGGTGACGGAAAGCATTATGCCTTTGCTGGGGTTTGGGCCACGTTCTCCTGAGACGTTGGCAAAGCTTGCTCAGACGATGGCTTCTTTGCAAGATGAGCCCAGCCAAGAAGCGGCGACGGTGAGCGCCAATTAGGCGCCCCATCACGATGAGCAAAGCGACCACTCTGGAGCTGTCGACCGACGACTCCCCGGATATTAGCCGACCGCCCCACCGCCTTTGGTTGGGGCTGTTGCTCCTCGCGATGCTTGTAGCCGTGATGGCCGGCTGCGGCTTTGGTGCCGTCACGATCTCTCCCTGGGACTGGGCGCAAATCCTCCTGGCTCCTCTCGGGATCACCGAGCTTTCGACGTCCGAGCTGGAGATGAAAGCCGGCGTCTTGTGGAGTTTGCGTTTGCCTCGCGTGGTTTGCGGCTTACTTGTCGGCGCTGGTTTGGCTTTGGCAGGGGCTGCCATGCAGGGGCTGTTTCGCAATCCGCTGGCCGATCCGGCCTTGATTGGTGTCTCGAGCGGTGCCGCTCTGGGGGCTGCCATTGGGATCATTGCCTTCGGTTATCTTCGCACCTTGTTGAGTGCCTTCGCCTTGAGCGGAACTGTGCTCATCGCAGGGATGGCCTTCCTCGGGGGTTTTCTCGCGGCCATCATGGTCCAGCGCATGGGCCAACATGGCGGCCGGACGGCGGTCGCCACCATGCTTCTTGCCGGTATTGCGATCAACGCCCTGTGCGGGGCTTTCACCGGCTTGATGCTTTTTATGGCAGATGACAATCAGCTGCGCGACATCACCTTCTGGATGCTGGGAAGTCTGGGCGCCTCTACCTGGCCATTAGCCGGTGGTATGGCCGTGGTCACCTTTTTCATGTTGGGTTGGCTGATGCAGCAGGCGGGGGCCTTTAATGCTCTGTTGCTCGGCGAAGCCGAGGCAAGTCACCTGGGCTACGAGGTAGAAAGCTTCAAACGGCGGGCAGTTTTTCTCTCCGCCTTGCTCGTTGGCTTGGCCGTTTCCTTTACGGGGGTGATTGGCTTTGTTGGCCTCGTGGTGCCGCATTTGGTGCGCTTAGCTGCAGGGGCCGATCACCGCTTCCTCTTCCCGGCATCGGCGATCTTGGGGGGGACGTTATTGGTTTTGGCTGATATGATTTGCCGGAACTTGGGTCCGGCGGAGCTTCCCATCGGGATCATCACGGCTCTCCTTGGCGCGCCGTTTTTCCTTTATCTGATGCGCCGGCAACGTTGGGTGGCCTCATGACGGCGTCTGCCACGCAACAAGCTGAACTCATCGCCGAAGCGGTGGGCTTTACCGTTGGTCAGGCCCGCTTACTTGCAGCGATTGACCTGGCGGTGGTGCCAAGCGAGTTCACTGCGTTGATTGGCCCGAACGGTGCGGGCAAAACAACCCTACTGCGTATCCTGGCGGGCGACCTCAGCCCGACGGCAGGTCGCGTTACGTTTCAAGGTCAGAAGCTGGCGGCCTTCAGTAAGCTGGAGCTTGCCCAAAAGCGCGCCGTTTTGCCGCAGCAATCTTCGCTCGCCTTTCCCTTGTCGGTAGAAGAAGTGATCGCCATGGGGCGCGGGCCGTTTCGCGAGACGCACCGCGTGGTGGATCAAGCCGTGATGAAAGCGATGCGGGAAACCGACATTATGCCTTTGGCGGGGCGGGACTACCTCACGCTTTCTGGAGGCGAACGCCAACGCGTCCACTTGGCGCGAGTCTGGGCCCAAGTGCGTGGCATGTCGCCCGAAGGACCTCGGCTCCTCTTTTTAGACGAACCAACTAACCACCTCGACTTGGCCCACCGGCGCCAGATTCTGCAGTCGGCCAAGAGCCTGACCGACGATGGCGTGACGGTCATTGCGGTCTTGCATGACTTTAACGAGGTGTTGGACTACGCCGACCATGTTGCCGTGTTGGACCGCGGTCGGCGCGTGGCTTGGGGAGAGGCTGAAGAGGTCATGCAGCCAAGCGTGTTGGACGAGGTCTTCTCCGTTCATTTGCAGGAGGCCTATTTGCCGAGCGGCACCCGTCGGCTTTGGCCGGAGTAATTCACTTAAGTCGCTTAGAGCGGCAAGCGATCATTTGATCCCACAGGAAATCGTAGAACGCCATCGGGCTGTTTGCTTCGCCGGCAGGCCGACAACTTTCTCGCTATAGCAGGCCCCGTTAGCTTCCGGGCAGGACGTTGTCCGGTGCTTCGGAGTTAAAGGAACGGAAACAGTGGTAGACCAAGGAGGCGGTGCCGACACAGAGACCGGCCACCACGCCCAAGTCGACTAAGCCTCGCCAAGGTTGGGGAAGGTACCCGACGATCACCACCAGTAAGACGATAAAACTGGTGAGTATCCAGGCAACTAGCTTGCGTTTGCGACTGGCATCAAAGAAGCACATGCAAAAAAGTGGTGCGAGGAGTACCCGCAGCACGGTGGGGTGAGAAAGGAGGTAATGGGCGCGGGCGGCGGTCCGTGGTGCCCAAGCACGGTGGAAACCCTTCCAGCCTTCGGCATAAATCATAAAGACCAGCCAGGCGAGGGTGGGAATCCAATACCACCACAGAACCGGGGAATTGAAGGCTTCCAAGGTGATAAGGCTTAAACGGTAGATCGGCAGGAGGAGGATGGTAAAGATGCCGGCCAAAGCCCACGTCCAGCCAAGCCAGCCCCAGAGGGAGATGGAAGGGGTTGAGGTGGGGGAACTCATCACTTTTGGCACGGCCCTAATTTGCCAGCCTTTCCTGAAAAGTCATACAGTTTTATGAGACAGGCTAATGCCTCCCGGAGGGCGGTCAGCTTTTCGTCGGAGACCACTTTCTCTCACTTGACCTAGCCACACAGCTGGGGGTATCTGTAAGGACTATCGACGTTCCCGAACAGCTTAAGGGTGAGTTTGCCACAGGTTTGCGGCTCATCCAAATTTTGGCCGAATCCCGACGCTCTCTGGGGGTGACGGAAGTGGCAAAGCAGCTTGGTCTGGCCAAATCTTCCAGCCACGATCTATTGGCCAAGCTGGTCGCCCTTGGTTTTGTGGAGCAGAACCCGACCAATCGCCGTTATCACTTGGGACCGCACATTTTTCGCTTCTTCCACGAGGTGGCCGAAAACTTTGGGCTTAATCCGAAGATTGCCAACCTGATCCGCGAAACGGCAGAGCGCGAAGGGGTAAGTGTTTACCTCAGCATGCTTTCGGCTCAGCATCATTATGTTGTCCAAGCGGCTGGACCCTTGGCATTCACCCATACGCTGGGAGTGGGGGGAACCTGCATGGGGTCATCGGCCGGTACCGTCTTGCTGGCGCAACATCCGGAGGAGGATTGGGAGAATTATATCTTGGAGATCAAAGTTGACGGGTCGGCAGTCACCCCTTGCGACCGGCAACAGTTCTTAGCAGCGTTACGCCAAGCCAAGAAAGAAAACGTGGCTTGGAACCATGGTTCCAAGCGCAGCCCGGTTTGCTCGGTGGCCTCCTCATTACCCTCCCGTGACGGGTATCCGACTTACGCCTTGGCTATCGTTTTGCCTCAGGAGGAATGGAAGCAACGGACCTCGGATGAACTGCGCAAGATGCTTGATCGTCTGATGAAGCGCGCCCGTAAGATTATTGATCCTTTGGCTTAGTTTCTTCGCCTTTGGAAAAAACCGCCGCGGCACAGCTACCCCACAGACCAAAGGCATGGACGCTCGCGTGGTTTGGAGTATCCGATTGGTGTTTGGGTGGTGAGTTTGCGCCGCTCGGCAGCACGTAAGAGGAAAGTGAGCGTTGGGCCTGAAGCGCTCGCACCGTGACCGCGGCTTCGATGGCGGAAGTCGCGCCAAGACAGTGTCCCGTCAGATGTTTAGTCGCCACCAAAGGAGGTGACTGTGCTGAGCCCGCAAAAAAGGCAGACAGGGCGTCGAGTTCCCGCGCGTCTGATCGCGGGTTGCCATTCCCGTGGGTGTAGACGAAGCCCAGGTCCGAAGCTCCGATCTCCGCCCGATCCATGGCCTGAGACAAGCAGGCCCCGAGCAAGCGGGTGGCCACCTTCAGTCCGCAGCGATCTTGGGGATGGGAGCGCTGGGCCCAGCCGGTGAGGTAGACGGTATCCTTGGCTTCTGCCTCGGTGACTTCTTCGCGCTCCAGGACCAGAAAGCCCGCGCCATCAGCCAGTTGGATGCCGGGTGAATTCGCATCGAACGGGCGGGGAGAATCCTCCTCGGCGGACGCGCACAGGCCATTCTTCT
>CAWUJC010000049.1:0-9526 GCA_963922355.1 uncultured bacterium
TCACCACCGCCGCCTCGAGTGACATGCGCGAAACGCCCGGGCCGGGTTCCCTCACGCTCAAGCTGGCGACCAACGTGAAGGAGATTTCTCCAGAAACCGTCGTGCTCAAAGACGCCGACGGCCAGGATGAATCTCTGCCCAACGACAACGTCTTCGCCATGATTGGCCGCGAACCGCCTTTGGAATTCTTCCGCCGCAGCGGGATCAATGTGCGCGGCGATACCGGCTGGTTCTTCTGGACCGGCCTCACCGCCTTCATGCTGTTTTGCTGGTGGGTCTACCACTGGAAGGGACAGAAGCCGATGTTCGGCATCAAGGGTGAACTCTTTGGGATCGAGGACTGGCATCTGCCGATGTACATCAGCCCGAACCCCATCGGGCTCGTGGACTGGTTTCGGGGGATGGACACCTGGCTGGGGCAGATCGCGAGTGATCCCACCACCCTGCTCGGGACGACGCTGGTTTCCGCGATGCAGCCTTCGTTCTACTACACGCTGGTCTACTCCCTCATCATCGTCATCTTCGGCATCCTCCGGATGCGCCGCCGCAAGACGCCCTACGTCTACGTGCAAACGACTTCGCTCATGGCCATCCAGGTCATCCCGCTCTTTTTGCTTCCGGAGATCATTCTGCCCTGGCTAGGGCAAAACGGCTGGTTCCTCAACGGCACGACCGGCGGCTGGTGGGCGAACCACTTCTTCGAAGCCTACGACAGCGAGGGCGTGAACCGGGCCTACTGGCGAGCCTACGGACTCATCCTCGCCTTCCCCCTCTTTGTCTATAACTGGTTCACCATGGAGCCTATGTGGGGGTGGATCATCATTGGCGGGCTCCAGACCTTCGTCCTCATCCCCGCCCTCATTTACTTTTTTGGCAAGGGAGCCTACTGCGGCTGGATTTGCTCCTGCGGCGCTCTGGCCGAAACGCTGGGCGACAAGCACCGCCACAAAATGCCGCACGGCCCCTTCTGGAACCGGCTCAATATGCTGGGCCAATTCATCCTCGCCTTCGCCTTCATCCTCCTCTTTCTCCGCATCCTGGGGTGGATGGGGGTGCCCAATGCCGATTGGTTTTTCACCCAAATCTTCGAAAAAGTTCCCTTCATCAACTACCAATGGTTCGTTGATCTTCTCCTCGCCGGGGTCTTGGGCTACGGCGTGTACTTTTGGTATTCGGGCCGCGTGTGGTGTCGTTTCGCCTGCCCCCTCGCCGCCTTGATGCACATCTACGCCCGTTTTAGTAAGTTCCGCATCTTCCCAGAAAAGAAGAAGTGTATTTCCTGCAATGTCTGCACTTCCGTCTGTCATATGGGGATCGACATCATGAACTTCGCCAACAAGGGACGCCCGATGGAAGACCCGGAATGCGTCCGATGTTCAGCCTGCGTCCAATCCTGCCCGACCGGCGTGCTGACCTTCGGGCGCGAAGACGGAAAAGGGGGCGCGATCACGGATTCACTCTCGGCCTCGCTGGTCCATCTGAAGGAAAAGAAGCAACCCGGCGTCGAAATGTAAAGCTAACCTCATGTGTCGCCCGCCGCATGTCTCTCTCCCCGCTCTTTACCGATCAGTCTCGCTGTCTCTGTAAGAGCTAAAATCGACAACTAACTTAATCACTGACACTTGCGTTGCCACCTAGGCGACGCCGCAGGAACCGCAAACGGTACGCTTTTTGCTGTTTCTTCGACAAAAAAGATGTTGCGGCAACCTGACATTTCCGGCAAAACACACGCGCTGAATAAGATCTATCTAGGCTTGATGGGTTTCCCCTCTCCCGTCATGACCCTGCCGACTCGCCAACCTTCTGGGCAGTCCGCCTTCGCCTAACCTCACCCACCCACGCATGAGTTCCACCTTCGATTACGTCCTTCTCACCCTCTACATCACCGTCGCAGCGGGCCTGATGATCTATGGCATGAACTGCTATTGGGTCCTCGTCATGTTCAACCGCCGCTACCGCCAAGCCGCGAAGAAGAACCTCGAACTCATTCGCAAGTATCGTCGTGAGCTCAAAGACGAAGACCTCCCCGTCGTCACCACCCAAATCCCGCTCTACAACGAGTACAATGTCTCAGAACGCGTCATTCGCGCTGTTGCGGCGATTGACTATCCAGCCGATAAACACGAAATCCAGGTCCTTGATGATTCTACCGACGAAAGCCGCGAGTTGATCGACCGCGTGGCCGCTGAACTAAAAGCCGAGGGTAAGGACATCCACGTCATCCGTCGCACGGACCGCACCGGCTTCAAAGCGGGTGCGCTCAAGTACGGGATGGAAATCTGCCGCGGTGAGCACATCGCCATTTTCGACAGCGACTTTGTCCCACCAGCCGACTACCTGCGCAAGTCCGTTCCCTTTCTCCTGGACGATCCGACCATCGGCTTGGTCCAAGCCCGTTGGGGCCACCTCAACCGCCACGATTCGCTGCTGACGCTGAGCCAGTCCATTGGCATCGACGGCCATTTCGTGATCGAGCAAAGCGCCCGTGCTTACAACAAGCACTTCATGAATTTCAACGGCACCGCTGGCCTCTGGCGCAAGCAAGCCATTCTCGACGGCGGCGGCTGGGAAGCCGACACCTTGACGGAAGACATGGACCTTTCCTATCGCGTTCAACTCGCGGGCTGGCGTCTCTATTATGTGCCGCAGATTGTCGTTCCGGCCGAGCTACCCAACACCTTTACCGCCTTCAAGAGCCAGCAGTTCCGTTGGGCCAAAGGCAGCATCCAGACCGCGATGAAAATCTATCCGCGCGTCCTGAGTGCCAATGTCCGCTGGCAGAGCAAACTCCAAGCCTTCTTCCACCTTACGCATTACTGCATTCACCCGCTCATGGCCCTCATGGCCCTTCTCGGCTTGCCTCTCCTGCTCAACGTCCAAGCGAACATCAGCACCATCGCAGCCTTTGCCGCGGGCATCCTGATCTTCCTGGCCACCCTCGGGCCGAACACGATGTACTTCTTCAGCCAATACGCCATCCACAAGAAGGATTGGGCCAAGCGACTGATGTTCCTCCCCGTCCTCATGTGCTTGGGCGTCGGTATCTGCCTCTCCAACACCCGTGCCGTGCTCGAAGGCTTCACCGGCGTTCAGAGCGGCTTCATCCGCACCCCCAAGGCCGGTGGCGACAAAGCCAAACGCAAGGTCTACCGCCTACCCAAATCCCCCCTTCCCTTTGCCGAAGTCATCTTTGGCCTCTACTGCGTCTGGACCGCGCTGATGTACTACTGGGCGGATAATCCTCTGGTCATCCCTTTCATGCTGCTCTACGGCTTCGGCTTCCTGTACGTCGGTGTGAATGGCATTCGTGAGCCGTTCCAGGCGCGCGCATGAGGTCGACCCAATGGTGCCGCTGGGCCATCTGCCTCCTGGCCCTGGCCGTCCTGGCCTTAGCGGCTGATTGGTACGCCTCTTTCCCTGATCTCCAGGCCCAAGGCTTGGTCCGCATCGTTCTTTGGTTGGTCTTCTTCGTCTGTGGCCTTGTCGTCACCTTTACTTTCCCCAACCGCCTGGCAGTTCCCGCGCAGATTACCCTCATCTTCGTGCTGGCGCTGGTTCCGCGGTACTTCCTGCTTCCCGCTGCACCAACCAACGACATCAACCGCTACCTCTGGGAAGGTATGCTCTTGCGCAGCGGCATCAGCCCGTATGCTCAAACCGCCGACTCGCCCGAGATGGAACCCTACCGCGACCAGTTCTGGCCGGAGATCAATCACAAGAACCGCACCACGGTTTACCCGCCTTTAGTCGAATACGTCTTCGCCGCCGTGGGCTACTTCAGCTACACCACCACAGCGCTTAAGATCACCTTTATCCTGGCCGACCTCGCCACCCTGGCGTTGCTCCTGATTCTCCTCCAACGGCACCGTGCCCCACCGCGCTGGGCTTTGCTCTACGCGCTCAATCCCATCAGCCTGATCAGCGTCGCGGCCGAGGCCCATTTTGATGCCCTTTTCGTCCTCGCTCTCATTGCCTTCCTCTTGGCAGCCGAAACCAAGCGCCTGGGCTGGGCCTGGGTTCTACTCGGCATCGCCATCCAGCTCAAACTCGTCGCCATTCTCCTGATTCCCGTTCTTGGCTTTGCTCTTGGCTGGAAGAAGTGGTGGGGGGGGGCTCTGGCGCTCATTCTCCCCGGCCTGCCTTTTGTCCTCGATGTCCCGACCGTGCTCGGCGGCATTTGGGAATTCGGCGGGCGCAGCGACTTCAACAGCTCGATCCTCACCCTGCTTAACGCCCTAACGGGCAACCAAACCGCGTCGGCTATCATCTGTGGCTTGCTCCTCCTGGGCATCCTTTGGCTCGCCTGCACCTTGCCGCTCACTTTTGCCCAACGCTGTTTCTTGGCGCTGGGTGGGCTGCTCTGCTTTTCTTCGGTCATCCACTTCTGGTACCTCCTTTGGGTTCTCCCTTTCGTGGCGTTAATGCCCTCGGTCGCCTGGCTTTACCTGACCGCCACCATGAGCCTCTACCTTCTCACCTGGTACCATAATGAGTTGGGTCAAGGTTGGCTCCTCCCGGCGTGGGCGCAGGCGGTAATATGGATTCCCTTCTACCTTCTCCTCTTCCTGGAGCGCCGGCAATTTCTTCTCCGCTGGTGGCGGGGCAAGAAGCGCGCCGCAGCAAGCATTTGTTTTCCTCAAGTGGAAACCGTCAGCATTCTAATCCCCACCTACAACGCGGCGGAGCAGTTCGAAAGCCTGGCCACCAACCTGGCCGCCCTCCACCCTGCACCCAAAGAAATACTGATCGTGGATGGCGGCTCGCAGGACGCCACCACTCAACTGACTCGGGACGAAGGTTGGCACTTGATCCACGCCACCGGTGGACGGGGCGGTCAACTCCGCGCTGGCTTTGACCACACCACCGGCGACGTCGTGATGGTGCTACATGCCGATTGCACCATCCCCACCGACGCCCTGCGGCATATCGTCGACACGCTCAATACCAATCAACAAAGCCCCGGTGGCTGCCTGGGCCAACGCTTCGACTCCCCGGCCCCGCAACTCTTACTCATCGAAGCGCTCAACGAATGGCGAGCGACGCTCCATGGCACCAGTTTTGGCGATCAGGTCCAATTCTTCCGCCGATCTGCCGCGGAGCAATTTGCCGAGTTTCCCGATCCGCCGCTGATGGAAGATGTTGAACTGAGCATCCAACTGAATCGGCTCGGACGCCCTCTCTACTTAGGCAAAGAAGACGTGGTCTCCGCCGATAAATGGCGACGCCATGACTTCGGCTCCCGCTTTGGTCAGGTCGTCAGCTTCATGCTGCGCTATCACTGGCATTGGAACCGACGCCGCGAACTCACGGCCGACATGTACGAACGCTACTATGGCCGCCGCCCCGACTGAACAACAGATTCTTGACCGCCTTGCTCGGCTGCGCCCAGGCTCCACCATGTGCCCAGGCATGCTAGCCAAGGAATTCAACTCCTCCCAAAAGGACTTGCGTCCCCTCTACCTCCAACTCGCCCGCGCCGGAAAAATCCGAATTTCTCAAGCAGGCGTTACGGTCGAGAACCTCGACGATCTGCGCGGGGCCTATCGAGTCCGCCTTGCTTAGCTCCTGCCCGACCACGGCGGAATGACTTGCCTCCCCACTTCCAACAGCCCAGCCTGTGGGGACATGAAAGCGCTCATCCTCGCCGCCGGCAAAGGCACCCGCATGCGGGAGCTGACCGAATCGCTGCCCAAACCCATGGTACAAGTCAAAGGTGTTCCGATCCTGGAACGCATCATCACTGGCATGCGCGACGAAGCGGGGATCAAGGAATTCTTCCTCATCGTCGGTTACAAGAAGGAGATCGTGCAGGAACATTTCGGCGACGGCAGCAAGCTGGGTGTCTCGATCACCTACGGCGAACAAGTGGTGCAGGACGGTACCGGCAAGGCCCCGGAAATCGCTCAAGAATGGATCGGCTCGGATCGCTTTCTCATGAGCTACGGCGACATCCTGATCGACGCGCCGGACTACGCGTTCCTGACTTCCGAGTTCACCGCTCCGGCAGATGGCGTGATTGCCCTCAAAGCCGGCGAAGACTTGAAGAAAGGCGGCGCCGTGGTCCTCGATGATAACGACTGGATGCTCCAGCTGATTGAGAAGACCGACAACCCGCCGCCCAATGCTTACTACAACGCCGGCATCTACCTCCTCTCTCCCCGAATTTTTGAGCACACCGCCACGCTGGAGAAAAGCGCTCGCGGCGAATACGAATTCACCGATGCCCTGACCGGCTTGGTCGAATCCGGCGGCAAGCTCAAGGGCGTCCAGTTACGCCAAAGTTGGGTCGATGTCCGCGACCCGGAAGTCCTCGCCGAATTGAACAAGGAGTAAGTCATGATTGGCATCGAATTACGGGATGATGCCAATTCGCCTGCCTATTTCCTAGTATGGGAAACGTTTAAGGAGCGCATCCAACGTGGTGAACTACAGCCGCCTGTAGAGGTTCGCCACGAGGACTACACCGAGAATCAGTGGCTCACCATCGATAATCTTTATGTCTTTTTTCGTCACTCACCCCACAACTATCCAATGGGAGAATATTTAAGGCGAAAATTTGCTGAGGAAGATGAAAAGAAACAAGCTGCGGCCCAAGTATTAGAAGACGACGCCAAAAGATTCCACCAGCATCCTTCAGGAGTCTGTCCAGTCTGCTCAACCAAATTGACGGGAGAGATAACGCTTACCGGCATGTGGGATGGCCCAATTAATCCACTCATTGGCAACCCTGGCCACGGCAGTGTCTACGAAACCACGTGCCAAGACTGCGGTGCTAAGCTGGAATCAAACGATCTCGGTCACCATGACCGTCAATCTGCAGCGAAACTCAAGTGGTTTAAGAAGAACTAGCTACTTCGCCATTCCCTGGAGGACATTGACCAGGAGGCGCACGCCATGGCCGGTGGCGCCGATCTCCAGGTCCTTCTTCGGTCGGGTTATCCAAGCCGTACCCGCGATGTCGAGGTGGACGAAGGGAACATCTTCCGCCCAAGTCTGGAGGAAGCTGGCGGCAAAACAGGCCCCGCCCCAACGCTCACCAATGTTCTTCACCGTCGCGACTTCGCTTTTGACGTACTCGTCGTATTCATCGCCCATCGGGAGATTCCACACCAAGTCGCCGGTGGCGGCTGAGCTTTTCTCCACGGTTTTAATCAGCTTCTCGTCAAGGGAGAAGAGCCCCGCACGTTCCCGGCCCAAGGCGACCACGCAGGCCCCCGTCAGGGTGGAAAATTCAAACATCGAGACGGGCTTGTAGGTCTTGCGCGCGTAGGAAAGCGCGTCGGCCAGCACGATCCGGCCTTCGGCGTCCGTATTGAGTACCTCAATGGTCTTGCCGTCGTAAGTGGTAACGATGTCGCTCGGGCGATAGGCCCCGGCACCGAGGAGATTCTCGGCCGAAGCGATGACGGCGACCACGTTGATCGGAAGTTTAAGGGTGGCGACGGCCTGCATGATGCCCAGGACGGTGAGCCCGCCCATCTTGTCCCACTTCATCTCGTCCATGGTGGCACTCGGCTTAAGGCTCAAACCACCGGCGTCAAAGGTGATCGCCTTGCCGACCAGGGCGACAGGCTTCTCGCCCTTCTTACCGCCGTTGTATTCCAGAACGATGAGACGGGGCGTGTGGGCCGATCCTCCGCCAACGGCCAGGATGCCGCCGAACCCGTCTTTCTTCAGCCGGGCGTGATCAAAGATGCGGGCCGTCAGGCCATGCTTGCGCGCCAACTCGCGGGCCTTGCTCGCCAAAGAAGCAGGGGTCAGCACGTTGGGAGGCAAATTACCGAGCGAGCGCGTGGTATTCACCCCCTCACCGATGAGGACACCGGCTTTGACCGCGGCACGAGCCTTGGCCGAAGCGGCCGCCCCGACGAGGAACGTTACCTTCTTCAGTTCGGTCTGTCGGCGCTCTACAGGGCGCTTGAACTCTTCAAACTTGTAGGCCCCGAGGATGGCGCCTTCCGCCGCCGCGGAGAGATGATTCGTGAGCTTGCCGAGTTCGAAGCGCGCGGAGGTCGCACCTAAGCGATTGAGCTCACGCACGGCGTAGCCCGCCGCACGAGAAACCTTCTTGGCGCTGAGTTCTTTCGTTTCTCCTAAGCCAACGTAGAGAAGACGGCTCTTCCCCTCACGGACCAACGCGCTGCTTAGGAGCTTACCGCTGAATTCCGCCGCCGGGATCGAGGCGGGAATCTTTTCGCCCTTGGTGACAAAGCGGACGGTGTCCGCCGGTTGCTTGGCCGCACTGGCCGACACTTCTATCTTCAAGGCCATGTCTCTTCCTCTCTGGGGAACTATTTAACTGCCGCGTCGCTCGATTCTTTGTCCACCGCGTCGCGGTAATTCTTCGGCAAATGCTCTTCGACCTCCACGTCGCGGAATTCATAGAGACGATGAATGGTCTCTTCGATCAGGTTATTCGGGCAGGAAGCACCCGCCGTGATGCCGACGATGACCTTGCCATCTTCCGGCAGCCAATCCTTCGTGGTGACTTCCTCGTTTTTGTGCTGATCCCAGTGGTGAATCTCCTGGGGCGAAACGAGCATCTCAGAATTTTTGATGAAGTAGGTAGGCAGCAGGTCTTCCCCCATTTCGGCCAAGTGCGAGGTGTTGCTGCTGTTGTAACCACCCACGACGATGAGAATGTCCATCTTCTCGCCATCAAGCATTTCCCGCAGAGCGTCCTGACGCTCTTGAGTCGCGCCACAGATGGTATCAAAAAAGCGGAAGTGGTTATCGAGCTGCTGCTCGCCGTAGCGGTCCACGATCGCCTTTTGGATGCGGCGCTGCACTTCTTCCGTCTCGCCACGCATCATGGTGGTTTGGTTGGCCACCCCCACGGCGCGGAGGTGTTGATCTGGATCAAAGCCCGTGGAGTAGGCCCCCTCGAACTTCTTCAAAAATTCATCCTTATCTCCGCCGTTGCGGATGTAGTCGCAGACGTAATCCGTCTCCGCCAACGTGTAGACGACCAGGTAATGGGTGGAGCCGTCTTCGCTGATGGCGCGAGAGGCGGTCGCTTTGGTCTCTTCGTGCCAAGCCTTACCGTGAATGATGGAGGTCACGCCTTCGCGCGTGTACTGCTTGATGCGGCGCCACACCGTCATCACGTCGCCACAAGTAGTATCGACCGTGCGACAGCCCAGTTCCTTCATCTGCTTCATCGTTTTGACGTCTGTCCCAAAGGCCGGAACGATGACGACGTCGTCCGCCGTCACGCTGGAAAGGTCGTAGCCCCCCTCTTCAAGTTCGAAAACCGAGGTGATGCCCATGTCTTTGAGCTGATCGTTTACTTCGGGATTGTGGATGATCTCACCCAGAAGGAAAATTTTCTTATCTTTGAAAACTTTTGCCGCCGCGTAAGCCAAGTCGATGGCGCGCTCCACGCCGTAGCAAAAGCCAAAAGCTTTGGCCAGTTTGACCGTCACGCCATTCGCGGTGAGCTGGCCACGGGTATAGCGCAAATACTCCACCACCGGGCTGCGGTAATGATTCTCTACCTCTTCCTGGACGACCTTCATCACCTCGG
>CAWUJC010000050.1:0-9475 GCA_963922355.1 uncultured bacterium
GGAGCTTGATCCTCCGAAGATGGAGAACCTTCCCTCGTTGCTGCAAAAGAGCGGCTATCGGACGGGTTTTGTTGGCAAGTCGCACCTGGTGGATCATGCCATTCTCAACCGGCCCGATAAATGGGAAGAGCATGGTTTGATGACTTACGGGAAGAATGCGGATCCGAATGATCCAGAGGTCGATAAAGCCATGAAGCATAATCACAAGTGGTGGCAGGAGCGGATTGCCGACTATGGCTTCGACTATGTGAACAGCATCTATTCAGCGAACCTACGAGAACTCTTCAACGAACCCTTAAATGTGCACAATATCGAGTGGACGACCAAGGCGGCCCTCGAGTTCATTGAGCAAAGCAAGGACCAACCCTTCTTTCTCTACTATGCGCCGACCCTTCCGCACGGCCCAGATCCGTGGATTCGGGACAAGGAGGGGAACTTCAAGTACTCGCTGGATGCGGATCCCAAGATCACCGGGGAGGGGGTCGTGAAGGCAGACTACTCCTTCATGCCGACGCGCGAGGAAATCAAGAAGTTGGTCAAAGAGCAGGGCTTCTCGCCGAAGACCGCCTACGTCACGCTGATGGATGCCGCCGTCGGAGCCTTGGTAGACAAGCTGGATGCGCTTGGACTGGCGGAGAACACGATCTTGATCGTCACGTCTGACCACGGAGCTTGGCGCTATGGCAAGACGACTCTGTATGAGGGTGGTTTACGCGTTCCTCTGGTCGTCCGCTGGCCGGCAAAAGTGAAGCCAGGGAGCACGTATCCGCACTTGGTTTCCAACATCGATAACGCCCCCACGATCTTTGCCGCCGCTGGCGTCACACCGCCCAAGGATTATCAGATGGATGGTAAAAGCCTCCTCCCGGTGTTGACCGGGAAAGAAACGAAGCCTGTCCATCAGGCGATCTTCGCCGAGATCGGCTACAGCCGGGCCGTGATCACCGAGAGCGGATGGAAGTACATTGCGATACGCTATCCAAAGCCAGTTCAGCGCAAGATTGAAGCCGGGGAGACCTTTCCCCGGTTTAAGGGAGAAGGAGGGGAGCTACCTTACCTCGTCCGCAACACCCACCTCGGTCACAATTCTTCACGCCACAACAAAAATTACTTTCAGCGCGATCAGCTGTACGACCTCAATACGGATCCCATGGAAAAGGACAATTTAGCTGAGAAGGATCTGGCTCAGCTCAAGAAAATGCAAAACCTGCTGGCGAAGTTCTTGCAGACTTTCCACGATCGTCCTTTCGGGGAGTTCACGTCGGCATCGTCCCAGTAAATAAAGGAGATTTTTATGCGGTCCAATGATAAAACGTTTAATCTTATGCTTGCTTCTTTCGCCAAAAAGTTTTTAATTGTAAGTATGTCGAGCAGCGCACGACAGTTGAGATCGTCTCAGCATCGCTCAAAGGCCTTTACGCTTGTGGAGGTTCTGATGGTGGTCTCGATCTTGGCGGTGTTGGCCGCGTTGGCTTTTCCGGTGCTGGGGAAGGCACGCAAAGTGGCGGATCGTACCGAATGCAGTAATAACCTGCGTCAATTGAGTGTGACGTACTTGGCCATGACATCTGATAACAATGGCTACCTGATTCCTTCAATGGCAGGGAACGCTGAAGTGGTTCCCTCTTCGCCCTGGTATTCTGGAGGCACCTGGAGTCAAACCATGGGGGCTTTTTTGGAGGAGAGTAATCCCAACAAAAAGCTGGGTTCGATTTCTTGTCCCGTTGTTCTTCGTACAGTTGTTGAAATGCCGGGAAATCGATCCACCTATGGTCTGAATCACTATATCGGCAAATTCATGAGTCATGATTCGAGCGCCAGGAAAGGAGCGCTCAAAATCAACACGCTCGTTTCTCCTGCTCAGACGATTCTCTTTAGTGATACGGAAATCACGAAATCTGGAATAGGAACCTATCAATTTGTCAGCGCCGATGGTGAGTCGACGATTGGTCGATGGCACGGAGAGAATCAGGTGATTTTGTCTTTCTGTGATGGGAGTGTGCGCATCATGCCGGCTGATGAAGTGCCAGCTAGCATTGATCAACCAGGGTCGGAATCCTCCATCTTTTGGCGAGGGTTCTAGCAAATTTCTTCCTTTTTTGAGGACTTATCTGAATGACTTTTCTAGCCATCGACATTGGGGGAACGAAGATCTCGGTCTCTCTCGGCACACGCGAAGGCGAGATCCTAGACTCGACTCGGATTAGAACTTCTTCCTTCAAGCGCGTTGCCGACTGTTTAGATTGGCTTGAGCGTGAAGTAACACGTCTCTGTGAAGGCTGTTCTATCCAACAAAGTGAATTAGATGGCATAGGCGTTGGCGTGCCAGGGCCGATTGATTTGAAGCGTGGCATGGTTCTCAACCCGCCGAACCTTCCGGCTTGGCATCAAACGCCTTTGGTGGACTTATTGGCTAATCGTTTTGCCTTGCCGGTGGCGATGAACAACGATGGCAATGGCTGGGCTCTAGCCGAGTACAACTTTGGCGCCTGTAAGGGGACTCAGAACTTGGTAATCATGACCCACAGCACGGGATTCGGAGGTGGACTCATCCTCAATGGTCGTCTGGTGCAAGGAGCGTCGGACATGGCGGGGGAATTTGGCCATGTCGTCCTCGATACGGGCGGACCCTCGACTGGTGGTCTGAATGGCACCTTCGAAGGCTACTGCGGAGGAGGGAGTGTCGCTCGGGAAATTCGCCGTGAAGTCAGGAACGGAGCGAACACATCGCTGTCCAAACAAGTGGGGGGTAATTTGGAGTGCCTGGACCTCCAGCACTTCAAGGTAGCCGTGGAGAATAACGATCCGTATGCCCTGGAGCGCTTTGATGCCTACCTTGAGCGTTTGGCTCAAGGAATCGGGACGGTCTTAATGACGGTCAATCCGGAAGCGCTCATTCTCGGGACGATTGCTCGCCACTTTGGCGATCTGCTCATGGTGCCGTTACGAAAGAAACTACCCAAGTATGCCTGGCAAGCCGCGATTGATTGTTGCCGGATCGAACCAACCCAATTGCACCAGATCAGCGCGCTTAGTGCTTTAGCCATCGCTGTCGATGGATTTCCGGTGAAAGTAAACCTGAGGGAAACTCCGCTTCGGGTTCTCGTCTAGTGTCGAAGCTTTGAGAGAGACCCTAGACGCACTTTTTTCTTGTCGAATTGACGAAAAACGAGCACTATGATGAAACGTTTAATCCAACCCCCAACCAATCCTCTCTCTATGAACACGCTATCTAAGACCCTTACTTACGGAGCCATCTGCTTGATGACGGCAATGAGTAGTTACGCCGTCGTTGTCGTTGACTTTGATCCGAACGCTACCTCGGTTCAGAATCGGTCGACAACTTCGAACAATAATCCGTCCACCGTGAACACGATGGCTTGGGATGCCAACACCAGCTTGTGGACTCAGGGTTTGAACGGCCAAAACAACACCATCTATGCCAGCCTCCAGGCGCGCATTGACTCTGGTGGTGGAATCCTTGGCCAGAATACGGACCCGACACTTTTTAACACGCGGATTGACTATTCCTCCGCAACGGATGACCCGAATGGCGGCGCCGGGAACCCAACCGAATCTTCGTTCTCTTCGATGTTGCTGTGGGATTCGGCCGACTTTCTCAACTCAGCCTCCTTCTTTAATGCGTCACCTGAAAGCTCACTATCATTGACTTACAAAAGTGTGACGAGTAATGGCGCCAACAATGCCGCCTCATTCCGCTTCATTATTCGCGATGGAACTACTTACTATGTTTCTAATCTTGGTGTGGATAGCTTTACCTTTAGTGGTACGAACGAGACGTTCACCCTCACCGGTGAAACGCTTGGCTTAGAGTGGGCTTCTTTCGACCCGACTCTCTCTATCTCCTACAACAACGACACGGATCCCACCAACTACAACTTAGGGACACTGACGTTTGAAGAACGCTCCTTTGACGATGTGACTGGCGTAGGAACCATCATCAATGCGTCTCGCACGAATAATGCATTGGGAGCCGGAGCACGCTTTGACGTGGTTGATTTTCAAGCTCAGCTTAACACGGTGCCGGAACCGACCGGGGCAGGTCTCCTTGGTTTTGCGGCCTGTGCGCTCTACTTCGGACGGCGTCGTAAATAAGCTTAGGCAAGGCCATCATAGCTCCGATCCAAACAGGGTGGGATAGGGGCTAATGATCAGGGATCAGACCGCTAAGTTACGTGACATGATGAGCGAGCAACATAATCTGCAGGTCAGGTACTTTGGGTTGCGTGTTAGGCGCCTGGTAGGAGTTGCGTTGTTGTTGCTGGCTTTATCTTTAAGCCAACTAGAAGCCGCCAAGCCCAATGTGGTGTTCATCGTCTGTGATGACTTGAATACCCATGTCTCTACTTCGGGTTATGAACATATTCAAACGCCGAACTTCGATAAGCTGGCGGCGGCAGGGATGAACTTCAAACGGGCGTATTGCCAATATCCGGTCTGCGGGCCTTCACGGGCGTCCTTCCTCAGTGGCCTGTATCCAGAATCGACGAAGGTGCTTAACAACAAACTGGATATTCGAAAGACAAATCGTGAGGCCATGTCGATTCCGCAGGCTTTTAAAGAGGCGGGCTACTGGACGGCTGGCACCGGGAAGATCTTCCACAACAAGAAAGCGGATCATGGTGACACTGCCTGGAGTGAGCCGGCGCAGTGGTTTGACAATGATCCGATGCCGCTTGAGCTCGCGGCGATCAAGAAATTTGAAGAGGAGGTTGGACCTGTTAAAGGAAATCGCAAGAAGTTGAAGGAGTTCATGTGGCATTACGCGCCTCAGTTGCGGAATCAGAAAACGGGATATGGTCCGAGCGGGTTGACGGACAACCAGCACAAAGACGGGAAAAACGCTACTCAGGTAGAAAAATGGCTGGATGAGAAAGCCTATGGAGAGAAGCCCTTCTTCATCGCGGTCGGGATCCATAAACCCCACGTCCCTTTCCTCGCTCCAGATAAGTACTTCGATCTCTATCCTCAAGAAGGTCTGGTTTTGGATCCGGTTTCGAAGGAATTTTGGGATCAGGCGCCAAAGAGTGCGGGGACCAAGCGCTACAAGACCTTTGGCTTTGAAGAATATGTGGAGAATGACGCCTTAAGGCGGGAATACGTCCAGGCTTATCACGCCTGTACGACGTTCATTGATGCGCAGATTGGGCGAGTCCTTGACGCCATTGAGCGGAATGGGCATTGGGAGAATACCATCATCGTGCTGACGTCTGACCATGGCTATTTACTGGGAGATAAGTTCATGTGGGGAAAAGTCATGCTCTTTGAGCTTGGAACAAAGGTGCCGCTCCTGGTTCGAGTTCCTAAAGATAGTCCAGTTGGCGCCACGACACCGGGTTCGTCGACAGAGGCCCTAGTCGAACTGGTGGATTTGTTTCCCACCTTTGCCCAGTTATGTGATTTGCCAGCACCTAGTGATTTACAAGGAGTGAGTTTAGTCCCGCTGCTGAAAGACCCGTCAGCCCAAGGGAAAGAGTATGCCTACACCGTTGTGAGTTCCGGGAAGAAGGGGCTCGGTCGTGCTATTCGCACCAAGGATTGGAGATATAGTCAATGGCCAGATGGAGAAGAACTCTACGACCTGAAGAACGATCCGAAAGAGAACATCAACCTAGCAAAGTCGAAAGACGATCAGGCCCAACTTGAAAAAATGCGGCTTCTCATAAAAAAGGCGGAAGCCAAGGCAACGACTTCGAATAATTAAGGATGTGATGAAGTTTGTCCGTTCCATGGTTCTGATTCTAAGTGTTGCTGTCTTAATTGGCTCCTTGAGCAGCGCTCTTCATGCGGAAGACAAGGTCGACGCGACGACTCTCGATGGAAAACTCATGGCAGGGTACCAATCCTGGTTTCGCACCCCTGGTGATGGTTCCATCAACGGAGACAGGAACAAGTGGATCCATTGGGGCAAGCCGCCGTACTTTTCCGTGGAATTCTGGCCCGAGATGGCCGAGTACAAGAATAAGGTGGATACCGGAATCAAGCTGGCGAATGGTCAACCGGCTTATGTCTATTCAGGCTGGGATCCCAGCGCCATCGATCTCCATTTTAAATGGATGAAGGACTACAATATTGACGGTGTTTACCTCCAAACCTTCATCGGTCGCATTCGGCGAGAGAAGAAGGCAGGCCAAAGGGATCATCACATTCTCCGCCATGTGATTGAATCAGCAGAGAAACATGGTCGCGTTTTCGCCCTCGAATACGACATCAGTACGAGAAAATCGGGCGGTGTCATCGACGATGTCCTGGAAGATTGGGAAAATGTCGTCAACGAAGGCTATACGAAGAGCTCAGCCTGGTTGCATCACGACGGCAAGCCGGTGTTGGCGATCTGGGGATTTGGCTTTACCGATGATATGCGGGAGTACAGCCCGGCGGATGCCAAAGAGCTGATCAGTCGGCTGAAGAATCACCCCAATCCCAACTGTCGACCCTACTTGATTGGTGGAGTACCAACCGCTTGGAGGACGTTAGATAGGGACTCGAGGACCGAAAAAGAGTGGGCTGAAGTCTACGCCATGTTCGATGTCATCTCGCCGTGGACGGTGGGACGCTACCAGACGCTTAAAGAAGTCGACCGTCATTATGAGAGGTACTGGGAAAGAGACCTGGAGTATCTGAAAGAAACGGATCAACGGTACCTTCCCGTCATCTACCCTGGTTCGAGCATGTGTAATTTGAAGAGGGAGCGAGGTGAGCCGAACCATAATTCAAGCTCGCGGGAAGGTGGCCATTTTCTTTGGCGGCAGGCGCGGGCTCTGATTGAGGGTGGAGCTCGATCCATCAAAATTGCGATGTTTGATGAAGTCGATGAAGGTACAGCCATCTACAAGGTGACAACAAGTTATGATGAGGTTCCCGATATCTCGAATTATGATCCAGAGGACTTTCCGCCTGGACTGTATTTAACGACGGCAAGTGACGGATATGATCTCCTGAGTGATCACTATCTGAAACTGGCGGGTGAGATTAACCGAGCCTTGGATGATCCGAACAAGCTCTCGGAGGAGCTTCCTCTTGATGCTCACCTGAAGAAAACGGTGACCTCGCGGCCGCATGCCTGGATTGCCATGGATCCGACCCAACCCGATCGCTATCCAGACGGGGCTTATCAACGTGCTTGGGTTGATGAGAAGCACGTTTGGCAACTTACCGGTAGCGAGGATTCCGAGGCATTCTATGTTCGAGTGGGTGAGAGTTTTGCCGATGCGGTGGAAGAAGAATTGGAAGTCTCGGTAAATTTCTTTGCCGATCAGAAAGGGATGCTGAAATTAGAGTACCGGCGGAGGGGCTCAAGAAAACCTGAAGTCTTGGAAGCCGAAGTTCCCGCCGTCGACAACGGTTGGCATCAAGCTTCCTTCGTCTTGGATAACGTCGACTTGCGTAAGCCCTTTGAGGGGAGGAGTAATTTCAAATTGTACCGCGAAAACGAAGATGGCGAAAAGACACCCTTGAGCATTGCGAGCATCACCTTAACGAGAGACTAAATTCTAAACAAAAGACAGAGTTTTCATGAAATACTGTTTCCGATTTTTTTATATAGGTCTGGTTTTTCTTTCAGGTTCGTTGATCAGCCATTCTATTGCGGAAACAAAACAGCCTAACATCGTCGTTATTCTCACGGATGATCAGGGCTATGCGGATATCAGTCTTTCGGAACATGCCAAGCCTGAGGTGAAAACTCCTCAGATGGATCGGCTCCTGCAAGAAGGCGCGCGCTTTACCAAGGCCCATACTTCCGGGGCGACGTGTTCGCCCACCCGGGCGGGCATCATGACGGGCAACTATCAACAGCGCCATGGTATTTACCATACGCCAGACACTCGTCAGGGGCTGGACCTAAACGTCAAGTTGATGCCGCAATACTTTAAGGACCATGGCTATGCCACGGCCTGCATTGGTAAATGGCACCTTGGGTTAACGGAAGAATTTAACCCCGTAAACCGTGGGTTTGATTATTTCTATGGCTTCCTAGGTCATGGCGGGCACGACTATTTCAAACTTGGTCCCAAAGGGGCCAAAGATGAGGAATTTAATGGGATGAAGCGGAATTTGGAGCCCATTAACGATCAGGGTTATCTCACGACGCGAATTGGCGATGAATCCGTCGAATGGATCGAGAAGAACAAAGACAAACCCTTCTTTCTCTTTGTTTGTTTCAATGCGGTGCACTCACCCGCCCAAGCTCCCGAGGAGGATATTGCAAAACATAACACGGGGGATAAGACGCGCGATACGCTACTCGCCATGCTGGATCACCTTGATCTGAATGTGGGTCGAATTGTCGATGAATTGAAGAAGCATGACCTCTATGACAACACGCTGATCTTTACGCTCACCGACAACGGTGGCGCCAAAAAAATGAAGGCGGATAATACACCTCTCCGGGGCGCGAAAGGGAGTATTTGGGAAGGCGGACATCGGACTTTCTTTGGCGTGACTTGGAAAGACCGGATCAAACCAGGAACCGTGGTGGAGGCCCCCATCATGTCCTTTGATATTCTGCCGACAGCGCTCGCCGCGGCCGATATTCCCATTCCGGAAGACAAGATTGTCGACGGAAAGAATCTGTTGCCCCTGATCGCTGGCGAGGTCGATCAAGTGCACGATTATCTGATTTGGTACAACGGTCGGGGGCCAGCGGCTATTTATCAAGATGGGTGGAAGCTTACCCGAGACGTCGAAAGTCGGAAGAACCCTGTGCCAAAAGAATCACTCTTCTTTTTACCCAAGGATATCGGGGAAGAGAACGATCTGGCATCTGAGAATCAGGCCAAGAAAGAAGAGCTTCTCGCCATTCTTGAACAGTGGAAGGGACAGATGAAACCCTTGAGTAAGAAACAAGCAAGGCTGGCCAACTTTGCGGGTTCTAAGGACAAGAGTAAGAAGAAAGCGAAGAAGTGATGGTCGAGTCGAGGCGATAGAATCAACTTCCAGATAATATAAAATGAGAAACGTTATCAGTTTAGTTCTGCTTGTCGTGCCGTTGTTCGGTGGGCCTCTCTATGGTGAAACTGGTTCGAAGGGGAAACCGAATGTCGTCATGATTGCTGTCGATGACCTTTCGGACTGGATTGGCCCGATGGGGTATGAACAAGCCATCACACCCAATATGGATCGCCTGGCGCAGATGGGTGTGACGTTCAAGAACGCACACACGGCTGGTGCCTACTGTGCTCCTTCGCGAGCAGCGATCTTTAGTGGTCGCCATGCTTCCACCACAGGTTGCTACACCTCAGCGCTCTACTTTGTGGCTGATCCTGAAATCGTGCCCTTGCAGAAGGTCTTTCAAAAGAATGGATATCTGACCTATGGCGCGGGAAAGCTATTCCATCATGTGGAAGGGAGAATCGATACCCGTGGTTGGAACGAATACTACCTCCGGAGTGACAAGCAGCGGACCACGGGTTGGCCGATGGACACCTGGAAGCTTGAGGATAAGAAGATCATC
>CAWUJC010000051.1:0-9431 GCA_963922355.1 uncultured bacterium
CTAGGCCAATCATGACCCAGGCCGAACGCTTGTCGTACATGAGATTGCGGGTGCCATCGATCGGGTCCATCAGGCACTTCCATTTGATCTGCTGCGCAGGCGTCTGGGGCGGGAACGTCACCGTCTCATCGTCCTCGATGCCCTCCATGACAAGCTGGACGGGCTCGCTCGCTGGCCAATGGGCCTGAAACCATTCTTCAATTGCCTCCTCGCTCACCTTATCGATAGCGTAGATGATGTCCGCTTCCGTGGTCCGAGCAATTTGGGCCAACTCGCCCGGCGCGGCGGTTTCCCGCGAGGCGAGCACCCGCGCCTGGACGTGGTTGCCCAGTTCGGCCACCAAGGCCCGCAACAGCTCAAGTTGATCATGATCGCTCATCATCAATCACCCTGCGTTAAGACAAACTTCCAGGTCGAGGGTTTTGTGTCCTGCCAAGCGGCGAGGAAGCTCGTTTGATCGTTATACTGTCGAGCCAGAGTTCGCATCGCCAGTTGGCAAGGCAAGCGTTGCACCGTCAAAGGCCAAGGTGAGAGCGTGTATTGGTTCTCGGCCACGCGGCGAAAGACCAGGCCCTGCCCCTCCCCGGCTGGACAGCCCGGCACCGGCGGCGTGTTCTCCGGCCCGGCCACATCCATCGCAATCAAGAGCGAGACTAAGTCCAGCACCCGTAGCAGGTGAGACATCTGCACTTGCACGCCTTCGTCGGCCAGAATGGCGTAAGCGGGATCCTGGATAAGCCAGTCCGTCCAGGCCCGCTGGGCCTGTTTTTGTTCGGCGATAAAGGCTTCAATCCGCTCCTGTTCTTCGACGGAGCAGTGTTGGTGATCGTGGTGCTCCTCGTATATGAGGCAGGCGTGGCGAGAGACCATCAGACTGGCGAGCGGCGACGTCCCGGCCACTTGCTCAATACCTCTTCGCCAGTTGGCCAGATGCTGGTCCGGAGGCATCGCCAAAAAATTGTAGGGTAGCTGAGTGCTGGGATCGAGCGGCGGGGCCTCCGCCCAATCTAGATAACCCAAATCGTGCTCCGCCACACCGAGCAAAAACTCCTCCACCAAAGGCGAGTCCACCGGCCCCAGGGGGTTCTCCCAAGCCCAGTGCCGCCCCAAATGAGCGCTGAGCCAGGAATGCGCGTGCTGAGAAATGGCCTCCACCGTCCCCGCCCGCTTTCGCACGATCATGCCCGTACTATGAAACGCCTCCCGCGCATGGCCAGACCAATCCTTGCCACCGAACCTGTGGGCGGGTACAGGTAGCATCACTCTCCCCATGTCTCTGCCCCGCCTCCTTCTCTTGAGCCTTTGCGGCGGCTGGTTGCTTCTCACCAGTTGCAGCGAGCAGCCCGAGACCTGGACCACCTCCACGGCAATGGAGGAGCTGCAAAATCCCCGCGATCAAGAGCGCACCCAAGCCGCCTGGAACCACCTCCTGCAAGCTGCCGAAGGTGGGGACGTGGACGCGATGTACAGCCTGGTTTTCCACTACAGCCAGGGAAAGATCGTGCCCCAAAACCAGGAGCGCAGCGGCCACTGGCTGGGCAGCGCCGCTCGCGCCGGACACGCCAAAGCCCAGGCCGACTTGGGCCTCCTCATCCTGGCCAGTGCCAAGACCGGCCAGGCAAGTGACGAACAGTTACGCCAGGCCCGCAAGTTCCTGGAGCTCGCGGCCGAACAAAACGAACCTCGCGCCCTCGACCAATTGGGCAGCATTCTAGCCTCCGGCTCTGCGAGCGAAATCCAGCTCCAGCAGGCGGTGGATTTCTTCGAGCGGGCAGTCGCTCAAGGACACACCCCAGCCATGGTGCATCTGGCCACCTTCTACTTTACCGGCCAAGGCGTGGAAAAGGACACGGACCGCGGCTTGGCCCTGCTCCGCCAAGCCGCCGAAGCCGGGAACGACAAGGCCGCTTTTCGCCTCTCGGAGATTTATTCGATTGGGGGCCCGGTTGAGCAGGACCTTGCCCAAGGCCGCCTGTGGCTGGAAAAAGCGGCGGGGTCCGGAAATCCTGACGCCCTCTTCCGCCTCGCTGAATTTTATCTTCGGCATCACCGAGATGACGCCGCCCTCGTCCAGGAAGCGCTCACGCTGCTCAACCAACAAGCGGGCGACGGCCATGCCGCCAGCCAGCACCTCTTGGGCCGCTCTTACCTCACGGCCGTAGGCGGACCGATGAACCCGAACATGGCGCTCAAGTGGTTCCGTCTTGCGGCCAACCAGGGCCATCCTCAAGCCATGACTTCGCTCGCCGTACTCCAGGATACAGGCGTGGAAAAAGCTGACCCCACAGCGGTCGACGACCTGCTCGAAAAGGCGGCCAAAGCCGGAGATGCCCGTGCCCATCTCATTCTCTACCAACGCTACCAGGAGCGGACCGACCAGAAAGGCCCGCTCCCCACACCGGCACGCGAGCACCTTCTAGCGGCGGTGGAAGCCAAAGTGCCGCAAGCGCTCTTTGAGATGGGCCGTCGCCTGATCGTGGGTGACGGGGTGGAAACCGACGGTGGTGAAGGCTACCGCCTGCTTCGTCTCGCTGGGGCGCAAGGTCACATCCCGGCCCTCCGGATGATGGGCGAGATGTTCCGCGACGGCGGCACCGTCAAGCGCGACCCGGTGAAGGCGCTCGCGCTGCTGGAAATCGCCGCGCAGAAAGGCGAAGTGGAAGCCGCCCTCCAGGCCGCGATGATGCTTGAGCAAAGCGACGACCCCGAAAAACTGGCCAAAGCACGGATCTACTATGGCTTGGCAGCCAAGAAGAAAATGGGCGCCGCCAAAAGTCAGCTCGCGCGGATGTTGCTTACCGGGCGGGGCGGCGATCCGGAACCAGCGCGCGCGCTCCAGCTTTTGGAGGAAGCTCACGCCGAAGGAGACATCCAGGCCGCGTTCCTCCTGGCCGAGTTATACGACCAGGGCCAAGTCGGCATCGAGGCGAATCTCAAGAAAGCGGCTGACCTTTATCGCCAGGCGGCAGAGCAAGGGTTGGATGATGCCGCCTTCCAATTGGTGAAGCTGATTGATCGGGAAGGCGACGCGGCAGGCGGTGGTGACGAAGCGATGCGCCATCTGCAGCGCTTGGCCCGCGGGCGCTATCCGGGGGCTCTCACCTTGCTGGGTGAAAGCCAGCTAGAGGGTAAGTGGACCCGGAAGGATTTAATCGCCGCTCTGGGCACTTTCCGCGAAGGCGCCAAGCGCGAGGAAGCCGGCAGCCTCTATCAACTTGGGCTCATCTATGAAGCCGGGCGAGGCGTCGAAGCCGACCCCATCCGCGCCGCCACGTACTACCGCCAAGCGGCCGATCAACAGCACCCGGGCGCTTTGCTCAACCTCGGCGTCATGCATCTGCACGGATATGGCGTCGGGCAAAACTATGCCAAGGCGCGTGACTTCCTGACCCAGGCAAAAGAGGCCGGCCATCCGCACGCCGACCAACATCTGCGCCAAATCCCATGACCTTCGTCCTGTTCTTCCTGCTTGCCGCCGCAGTTATCGGCGGCGTGATGTGGTTCAACTGGCGACAGCAAAAAAAGCGAGAGGCCGCGCTCCAGGCAAAAGCCATGGAACTCGGCCTGTCCTTCTCTCCGGCCAAGGACTACGACCTGGCGGGGCAGCTCCATTTTCTTGAGCGCCTGCAGAAAGGCTCCAACCGCTATGCTTCCTGTGTTTTCCAAGGGCTCTATGAGGGGCTAAACGTCATGGTTTTTGACTACCATTACCAAGTCACCACCCGCACGAGTAAGGGCTCAAGCACGCGACACTATTACTTCAACATCACGCTCCTCACCCTCCCCGCCTACTTTCCAGAATTGACTATCTCACCGGAAAATTTCTTTGATAAAATCGCCGGGAGCCTGGGATTTGGAGACATCAATTTTGAAAGCGCGGAGTTTTCCCGTCAGTTCAAGGTCACCTCAAAGGACAAGAAGTTTGCCTACGATTTTTGCAACGCCCAGATGATCGACTACCTGCTAGCCCACCCGGATCAAGTCTTGGAGGTGGAGGGCAACACGCTGGCCGAAATCCGTCAGGGACAGCTCAAGGCCGAAGACGTGGTCTACGATCTTGAACATCTCCTGCGCATCCGCAGTCTGATGCCGAACTACTTGTTCAGTCAGTAAACCTGTCTTGCGATGAATATCTCTGTCCTCCCCTTGATCATTCTTGCCCTAGTGGTCCTGCTGCCACTTGGCTGGGCGATTGCCACCTACAATTCGCTCATCGCGCTGAAGAACTACATCCGAGACGCCTGGGCCAACATTGATACGGAGCTAAAACGCCGCTACGACCTCATTCCCAATCTGGTCAACACCGTCAAAGGCTATGCCGCGCACGAGCGCGAGGTCCTGGAGCAGGTGACGGAGTTACGCAACCGCGCCGCCGCCAACCAGGGCTCGATCGCCTCGCAAGCCGAGGACGAAAAGCAGCTTGTGGCCGGGGTGCAGAAGCTCTTTGCCTTGGCGGAAAATTACCCCGACCTTAAAGCGAGCGAGAACTACCTCCAGCTCCAGCACGAATTGGTCAACACCGAGGACCGCCTCCAAGCCGCGCGTCGCTTCTTCAACGGCAACGTGCGCGACTATCGCAACAAGTGTGAGCAGTTCCCCAGCAACATCATTGCCTCCCTGGGCGGCTTCGAGCCGGAGTCCTACTTCGAGGTCGAGCCCGCCGTGCGCGAGACGCCGCAGGTTAAGTTGAGCGATTAGTCTGGCACGTCAAAATACTCGGAAAGCCGGGCGATCAATTCATCGCTTAAATCAGGATCGCCATAGGCAAACTCATCCGGCAGATGGAGCACGACCGTATCCTTCTCGGACATTGCTTCGGGATATTTTTGCCGAAGCTTGTGGAGGTGCGCCTTCTCCATACAGACGACGACATCGGCCCACCCCAGGAGCCCTTCGGTTACCTTGATGCGCGCTTCCGGCTGGGTTCCGGCCGAACGAGCCTCATAGCCGGGAACTTGTGCATAAAGCTCCTCCGCGGTTTTGCTCCGCACCTGGTTACGGCTGCAGACAAAGAGCAGTTTCGTGGGATGTTCCATCGGAGGATAACAACTAGGGTTTCAGCAGGAGATTCCCGCCCAGCCGGCAGAGGGTGTCAGCCTGCGGACCTCGGCTCTGATGCAGAGCGATCTCTTGGTTCGCGGTATCGTCCAACAACGTGACGCTGCTATACTGAGCAAAAAGCTGATCCAGCAAGGCCCTCACCTCTTGCTCATCCTCCCCGTGAGAGGTGTGCAACTCCAAGTATAGAATGGTCTGTGCTTCGCGCAGGAAAGGCAGGACCGGCGGCAAAGCTATGAGTTCCGCGCCTTCGATATCCATCTTGATCAGGTTGGGCGTGAGCCCGCGTTCCTGGCAAAACTGATCCAACCGGACGGTGGAAACGCGCAGACCTGGGTTGGCGGTTTTGTCCGACTGGGCCAGATGATGCGTCCCCGCGTAAGCGCTTTCGACTTGGAGCATCGCCTCCCCGGCTGTCGCCGCAAGTGCCAGCGGGCACACCTCCACATTCTTGATTCCGTTCTCCGCCACATTCGCTTCCAGCAACTTTCGATTCGCCGGGCTAGGCTCAAAGGCCACCACTTGACCACAGCCCGCCAAACTTTTTGCTGCAAGTAAGGCATACAGCCCAACGTTGGCGCCGCAGTCCAACACGAGAGCAGGCGTGCCGCTCGCCTTGGATTGCTCGGCCAGCTCCGCGACCGATTGGCGGAAGCTGGCCAGCGTCTGCGGTTCGTACAGCCCCATCATGACGGTGGGTGTCATACTAATATCTTGGGGAAAAAGCCGAAGCCGCAGGCCGTTGATTTCCAGCACGGCGTCATCCGCCGAGAGCTTGCCGCCCACCAAACGGGCGTACAGCCACGTGGTCAACGGCCAGCGCTGAAGGGGGGTGCGGCGAACCAACCGCCGAGCCAGCCCAATGCAGGATTTGAGGAGGCCGTTCATCTTCTCTTCGGCCAGTCTGTCTTACTTGCTGCTGACAGCTTCCGGCTCCAACGTCACGTTGGCTAAAAGAGGTTGGGTTGGTAAATATCGTGGAGACGGAGCAGCCCCAGGCAAGACTTACTGCCCGGCTCCATCACCGGCAAAACGGACACCTGCGAGGGGCGATCTTCCATCAACTGAACCGCCTGGCTCAGGCTGGCTCCGGGGTGGATGCTGAGCGGCCCTTCCGTCATAGCATCGCCCGCCGTCAGGCCGCGAATATCCTCGTAGCTTTGGAAGAGGCGGCGCACATCGCCGTCGGTGACAATCCCCACCAGGTTTCCGTCCTGATCCAAGACGCAGGCGGCACCGAAGGGCCGCTCGCCCATCGCGATGACCACCTCGCGCAATGTAGTTCCGGGCCGGGCCGTGGCCACCGTTTCAATCCGGTGCATCACTTCCTGGACCGTCATCGTCATGTTCCGGCCCAACTGCCCCGCCGGGTGGAGGCGGGCGAAGTCTTCTTCCACAAAACCACGCGCCGTCATGAGCGCCGAAGCCAACGCATCGCCCATCGCCAGCGTGACGATGGAACTGGAAGTCGGCACGATGCCAAGCGGGTCGGCCTCTTTATCGACGCTGACGTCGAGCACCACGTCAGCCTTCTGCGCGAGCGGCGATTCCAGATTCCCCACCATGGAAATAATGGGGGAATGAAAGTGATGGAGGCTGGGAATGAGTCGCACCAGCTCCAATGTGCTGCCGCTCTTGGAGAGCAAAATGGTGGGATCCCCCGGCGAATACATCCCCAAGTCGCCATGCACGGCTTCCGCCGGGTGGAGGAAGACCGCCGGCGTACCGGTGCTGCACAAGGTGGCGGCGATCTTCCGCGCGATCAGGCCGCTCTTGCCCATGCCACAGAGGATGATTTTACCCGGATGGGACAGGAGCATCTGCACCGCAAGAGACAGCGGGCCGAGGCGTTCTGTGAGGGCGGCCGTGGCTTGGGCTTCGGCTTCAATGGTCGAGCGAGCCGCCGCCATCGCGGCGCCGTGATCGTGGGACACAGGGGGCTTCGTCATGAAGCGGCCAGAGTAACGACTCCCCCGCAAGCTGTCGAGGATTGAGCGTGCGACCGGCCTCCGCATTTTCTCCTGCCATTTTCCTTGCCATGCTTGTCGGAATTCGCATAATGCCACTTCGCTTTCCCGGCCAGAAGGGCTCTCGCAGCCGTTCAGCTTCCGCGCCGGACGACCTCCACGGTCGCCACCAGCTTTTGCCTCCTTAGCTCAGCGGTAGAGCAGTTGACTCTTAATCAATTGGTCCAAGGTTCGAATCCTTGAGGGGGCACGCTGGCGGGTGGGTGTTTTCCTAGAGGAGCCAGTCTGTGATGTACGAATAGTACCTACTTGGTATTGCGCGAAGAAGACGACTCTTATCCACATGGCACCCAAACTGGTATAGCGGCAAGAATCTCTGTCCAACTCCAGAGCCGATGTGAGGATGGTAACTGTAGACTTTTTAAGCAGTGGGTCCACAGTACATATTTAGTCTTCACTGAAGCTCCCTTGGTTAAATTTTTTTGAGTTCAAGATTTTCGCAATACTCCTCGACAAGATGCTTTGAATCACCATCTCTATGGGAAAACTTTATAAATCCATCGTGACTAAATAAAATGGTCATCTGACCTCTATTAACTGCAAAATAGACATCCCATTGAAAGAGCATTGCTAGCATGCACAAAGTCTTCGTGTTGATTAAATCATTTTTTCTTAAAACTATCCCATTGCCCCAACTAAAGTCAGATTTTCCAATTAAAGAGTATAACAAGGATCGGCCAATTTCTTCATATTCGGGACTCCAAATTTCCCCATCATATAAATAAAAAAGGCAACTTTCTTCTCCAATAAAATCAATATTATTAACTAGAGTAAACGCTACTCTTGTGATCTGAACTGCATCACTTGGATATAGCACTTTTGTGATTAGATTTTTTTCAAACGTAAGCGTTTCAATTTTTCTTCCTTTGGTAAATCTAAACGAGTTTTCGGCACACCACTGAACGACGCCCTTATGATCAACAATTTTCATCTTTTAGAAAGCGTGTCACACAGCACGAACAACAAAGGAAACAGCTCGAGTACCCAGCATGATGACTCCTACTACGCCTAAACTCCTGCTTGAGTCCTACGTTCGGCTCTGTTTCCATGAAGTAACTTGCGATTGCATATAGGTTAAAATTTGTCTTTCAGACGATTGCTACAGCAGACTTTCATTTAACTGAGGGCTAACTGAAGCCGGAGTTTGAAATAAAATTATTGTGGAGAGGGACGTTGAAGTTTACAAGACCTGATAAACACCACCTTTCGTCACTTATTTTGCTACCCAGATTTGGCGACCGCTGCGTCGGCGCAGCGCATACCATCGAGGGCGGCGGAAACAATCCCTCCGGCATAGCCTGCCCCTTCGCCACAAGGGAAGAGACCCGCACATTCTACATGCTCGAGCGTCTCGGGATCGCGGGGGATGCGCACCGGCGAACTGGTCCGGGTTTCGAAGCCGATTAAATTCACGTCGCCCTTGATGAATCCGGGAATCGACTTCGCAAAGTGGCGCAGTCCCCGCCGCATGCGCTCCACGATAAAGCGGGGCAGAATCTCGTGGAGTGGTGCCGGAGCGATCCCGGGAAAGTAACTCGTTTCCGGCAGGCTGGTGGACCAGCGTCCGGCCAGTAAGTCTTCCACTCGCTGGCCCGGGGCCTGTTGCTTGCCACCTCCGGCCGTCGAGGCCGCCACCTCCAACTGTTTCTGCATGGCCACCCCGGCCAGCACGCCATGCTCCGGCTGGAAAGCACGCGTATCTTCGGGCTCGACGGTGACGACCAAGCCGCTGTTCGCGAAGGGCGAATCGCGCTTGGAGAGGGACATGCCATTCACCACCACTTCGTCATTCTCCGTCGCCGCCGGGACGATGAACCCGCCCGGACACATACAGAAGGAATGCACGCCGCGCCCTTCAATCTTCGTCGCCAACGCGTAACTGGCCGCTGGCAGCAGGTGGGGACGTTCGGCATTCGCGCCTAGGTGGTATTGCCAGCGGTCGATCATCGTTTGCCGGTGCTCGATCCGCACGCCCATGGCAAAGGCTTTTTGCTCCAGCCGGATATCAGCCGCGAGACACATCTGGTAGATATCGCGAGCGCTGTGGCCGGTGGCAAGAATCACCGCATCCCCGAGGATCTCCTTTCCGTCCGCCGTCAGCACGCCTTTGATTTTTTGCCCCTCTTTAAGGAAACTGGTGGCCTTGGTCTGGAAGTGGACTTCGCCCCCGGCCTCCCGAATGGTCTGGCGCATGGCCATGACGACGTTTGGCAACAAGTTGGAGCCGATGTGCGGGTGCGCATCGATGAGAATTTGCTCGGGCGCGCCATGGGCAACGAGCACCTCATAGACTTTGCGCACCGGGCCCCGCTTTTTCGCCCGGGTGTAGAGCTTGCCGTCGGAGAA
>CAWUJC010000052.1:0-9428 GCA_963922355.1 uncultured bacterium
CTTTCGGCCTGATCCCCTTCCAACTGGCTGACGGAGCGGTCGCTGGCCAGCGGGACAATTGTGGAGACCCCCAGTTCGGTGGCCTTCTGGATGATCAGGTCCATTGCCTTATTCTTGGTCAAGGCTTGGGCCAAGCAGAGGCGATGCGCCGGAGCCGGAATCTGATTCTGGGTGATGGGCTCGTAGGTGACGGCTTTCTTGTCGACTTTGGTGATCTTGGCCTTCAGCTCAAGACCTTTACCATTAAAGATTGTCAGGAAGTCGCCTTCCTTCTGGCGCATCACGTGCGAGCAATGGTGAGACTCTGCCTCATCAAGTACGCCGCTATCGGGTTTGGGGTGGAAATAGCGTTTCACGGCAAATTAGCTGAAAAGATTTTTGACTGTATCGAAAAAGCTGCTCATTTCTGGGTGATGGTCGTCGCCGCAGGACTCGGCGAACTCTTCCAGCTTCTTCTTCTGTTCGGAGGTGAGCTTGGTCGGCACCTCGACGTAGACGCGCACGTTGAGATCACCCTGGCCGCGGCCGCTGAGATCGGCCACGCCTTTCCCGCGCAGACGAAAGATTTTACCGGATGGCGTGCCGGCCGGAATTTTGACCTTGGCGGAACCATCCAGCGTGGGGACCTTGACCTCGCCGCCGAGCGTGGCGGAGGCGAAGCTGATCGGGACTTCGCAGAAGAGGTGGGTGCCGTCGCGGGTAAAGATGGGGTGATCCTGGACGTGGACGACGATGTAGAGGTCACCCGGCGAGGCGCCGCGGAGGCCGGCTTCGCCTTGGCCGGAGGAACGCAAGCGCGAGCCATCGTCGATGCCCGGCGGAATCTTGATCTTAATCTTGCTAGTTTGCTCCACGCGGCCGTCGCCTTCGCAATCGGCGCAGGGGTTGTCGATAACCTCTCCGGTGCCGTGGCAAGTCGGGCAGGCTTGGGCTACGGAGAAAAAGCCTCGCTGCATGTAGACTTGGCCCTGACCCTGGCAGGTGGAGCAGGTTTTAGCGCGAGCGCCTTTGTCCGCACCGGTGCCGCTGCAGGTTTCGCAAACTTCCAGCTTCTTGAGGGTGATCTCTTTTTCGCAGCCCAGAGCGGCCTCTTCGAAGGTGACCTGCATGTCGTAGCGCAGATCGGCGCCGCGGCCGCGGGATCGACTCCCGCCACCGCCGCCAAAGGCTTCTTCAAAAATGCTCCCGAAGATGCCACCACCTCCGCCACCGCCTTGGTTGAAGACTTCGCGGAAGACATCGAACGGATCGTGGGCGTGGAAGCCGCCGCCACCTTGGCTGAAGGCGCTGTGGCCGAAGCGGTCGTACGCGGCGCGTTTTTCTTCGTCGCTCAGCACTTCGTAGGCTTCGCCAATTTCCTTGAACTGCTCTTCGGCTTCGGCGTTGCCCTGGTTTTTGTCCGGATGGAACTTAACCGCGAGCTTGCGGTACGACTTTTTAATTTCGTCGCCCGAGGCCGTGCGCTGGACTTCCAGAATCTCGTAATAATCGCGTTTGATCGTGGCCATTCTCAGCTTGCCTCTGGTTTCTTGGCCACCACTACGCTGGCGGGCCGCAGCAGGCGTTCCTTGAGTTTGTAGCCCTTGCGGCTTTGGCTCAGGACGGTGCCATCTTCGTGTTCGTCGGTTTCCTGCGTGCTCATGGCTTCGTGCAAGTTGTGGTCAAAAGGCTGGCCGGTGGCATCAATCGTCTCGATGCCCAGTTCGCCGAGGAGGCTCTGCAGCTGCCCGTGGATGAGTCGCATGCCTTGCTGGATGGAGGCGATGTCGGTGCTGTTTTCCACTTGGGTCATACCCATGTCAAAGCTGTCGAGCACCGGCATCAGTTGCATGATGACGGCCTCCTTGGCGTAGTCGCGCGTCTGGTCTTTTTCCTTGGCGGCGCGTTTGCGGAAGTTGTCGAGCTCGGCGCGGGAGCGGATCCACTTGTCCTCAAAGTCTTTCGCTTGCTCGGCTTTTTCGAGCACGGTCTTGAGCGCGCCTTGGCTGATTTCAGCCGGGGCATCGGGGTCGAAGTCGGGTTCCACCACTTCGGTCGGGGCTGGGGTGGCCTCTTCGGCGGTAGACGTTTCGGGAGCGGTAGCTTCCGGGGTGGCGGGCTTCTCTTCGGGTGTCGGGGTCTCGGCGTCGGTCTTATTCACGGGTCGAAAATCAGGCGATAGGATGAAGCGCTTTCGGCCGGTTGCCCAAAGCGGAGTGGGAACACTACGACCAAGGGCGGGCTTACGCAAAGTCTCAAATCGCTAAAAACCAGCCTTTTGCCCCAAAATCCGGCTTCGCCCGCCCCTTCACTTGGTCGAAAGCCGGCCTTAAGCCTTGCCTCGTTGCAAGGCTGCCATCGTGATGTCGTCACTTTGGGGCTCGTCGCCAGCAAAGCGTTCGACGCGCTCGATGATGTTTTTGCAGAGGAATTCGACACCTTGGGGGCCGGCCTGGATCATCGCTTCCTTGATGTGTTCGCGGCCAAATTCCTCGCCGTGTTCGTCCAGGGCTTCGTTGATGCCGTCGGTGTAGGCGATGATCGTGTCGCCCGGCTGGAGGGTCAGCACGACGTCCTCGACGACCTCATCGAAGACCGGGCCGCCGTCGATGCCCAGGGCCATGCCCGGGCAGCGAATGGATTCCACGGTTTTAAAATTATCTTTGGCGATGAGGGGCGCTTCATGTCCGGCCCGGGCGACGCGAAGCTCGTGGGTGCGGGCGTCGAGGATGAGATAGGCCATGGTAATGAACATGTCCTCCCGAATGTCGGGGAAGAGTTGGCGGTTGAGGACGCGCAGGGCTTCAGCTGGGGAGGTGAGCCCCGGTGCTTTACTGCGCAGCACGCTCCGGCACATGGCCATAATGAGGCTGGCCGGGATGCCTTTGCCGCTCACGTCGGCGATGGCGAGGCCAAGGCGGTGCTCATCCACCCGGATGAAGTCGTAGTAATCGCCGCTCACTTGCTGGGCGGGCTGGTTGAGGGCGTAGAGATCGTAGCCCTCGATTTCCGGCGGGTGGCGCGGCAGGAGGATCTGCTGGATTTCGTGCGCCATGTTGAGGTCGTGATCCATCTTTCGCTTATCAGCCAACTGGCGATACGTGCTGGCGCTGTGGAGGGAAAAGGCCGCCTGGTCGGCCACGGATTGGATCACTTCCAGATCGTGGCGGTTGAAGGGGAGGCCGTCTTCCCGGTTGGCCAGAGCCATGACGCCGAGTTGCTCGCCGCGATAGTCTAACGGCACGGCGATGTAGGTGCGGACGTGGAGGGACTCTTCCTTGAATTTGGGGAAGCGGGCATCGCTGGTGGCATCGTGGATGAGCAGGGGCTCGCCCGAGCGGCTGACTTCGAGGAGGATATTTTGGCTGTCGGCCAGGAGAGGCTCGCTCTTCAGAAAGGTCTCCAGGTATTCGACGCGGGTGGCGAATTTGTCTGCCACGGTGTTGTCCACTTGCATCGGCGGCGGGAAGAAGCCCTTGACGCTTTCGGCCCGCAGGGCGGTACGTCCTTCGTTCCAGAGATAGATGACGCCGCCGTGGGCATCGCAGACCTTCTGCGCGCTATCGAGGATGATCTCGAGCATTTGGTGTTGGTCGACGCTTTCGGTGAAGGCCTCGCCCAAGTCGTGGAGGAAGTCGAAGACGATCTTCTTTTCTTTGCGCAGCCCCTGGAGCCGCTTCTCCAGTCGGTCCTCATACTGCCCGCGCTTGTGGAGGAGAAACCCCATCACGCCGACGGCTAGTGCCAAGAGCGCCAGAAGAATCCCAGAGAACCAAGTCATAGCGGGTGGGATAACTTAGTCGCTGGACGTCTTACCTAAATCCTCTTTGAGGTAGGCAAGCACATCCTTGAACTTGGGGGCGTTGGCAGGATCGATCTCGGTCAGCGTCTCGTGCGCTTCGAGCATCTCTTCATTCAGTTCTCGTTTAGAGAGCTCGGGATTGGCGGCGGGCTCCAATTCGCTGGGCTTGGGGTGATGAAAGTCCACGCCGGTCAGGCTGATGTTGACCACGCGGTCCAGCCCCAGATTTTGCAGCAGCTCCAGATTGCGCTCGTTCACGTTCACAATTTTGACAGAGCCGTCCGGTTCTGGCTTCAGCTTGGAGCCCAAGCCGGCCAAGGTGCCCATGAAGGTGCTGTCCATGTAAGAACACTGTTCGAGATCAAACACAAACTGGCGGATGCCCTGACCCAGCATTTCCTGGTAAAAGCTTTTCACCGCTCCGGCGTTTTTAAAGGAGCCCCGGCCCTGGACCTGCACGATGGCAGCCGGGCCTTGTTGGGCCACAAGAATCTGGGTCTCTTGCACTACGTGGCAACCTAGTAAAAGCGATGACCGGAGTCAACCCATCGAATGGCCGACTTGCAGGCCAAGCTTGGGGAGGAAAGAAAGGCTTGCCCGCAGCGACGTTTTCCTGTTTTCTCGCACACTACTTGCTTTTATAAGAAAAGCAGTAAATAGTGGAGTGTTGGACGTTTCACACTCTCGCGCCCGTTAAAATCCCTCTGACTTTGATGACGCTCTCCCTCAGAAGCTCCACCCTCCTCTTGGCCTTCTTCCTGGCAGCCTCCCCGGCTGTGGCAGATCCGGAAACGGTGATCTACCAGTTTGACGATGAGATCACCCCGGTAAAGCAGAAGTCCAAGGCCGAGGAGGAGACCACCACCAAGATTGCCAAGAACGATCCCGGCTTACAGATCAGCACGCGCTCGCAAGACATTGAGGCGCTGAAATCCGCCGAAAGCCAGCAGGGCATGGATGCCGGCAGTCGCTTTATTCAGACGCTGGCTCGCCGCCCGGTCACTTCGCCTACCCTGGAAGCTCCGCAGAAGGGCGAGCTGCCACCTTCCAACTTCCCGTGGAAGAAAGACATCGTCACTACCACCTTTTGGATTGGCCAGGGTGCCAGCGGCTACAACAGCACGATGAACAAAGCCAGCGCTTGGGACGGTAAGTGGAAGTACAGCTATGGCGGTGAGGACAAACGCCACGCCCGCGATGCGGGCGGCCTGCTTCCCGCCACCTTTGCTGCCAAGGAGAACCCGTTCTACATCGCGCTGCCGTTCAACGACGTTAAATATCCGAAGATCGCAGCCAAATGGATTCCTTGGTGGGATCCGGTCAAAGCCAAGAACGATCGCTGGAAGAGCCAGTGCAAAGGGCGCTGGGTGAAGATTCGCTCCGAAGATGGCCGCCTCTGCTACGCGCAATGGGAAGATGTTGGCCCCTTCCGCTACGACCACGCCGAGTACATTTGGGGCAAGGAACGTCCGACGACCTATAATAAGGCCGGCCTCGATATTTCCCCCGCCGTGGAAAAGTACCTTGGTTTGACCGGCCTCGACGTGTGCGACTGGAAGTTTGTCGAAGCCCACGAAGTGCCGGAAGGCCCCTGGCTCAAGTACGGCGAGCAGGCCATTGTGTACAAGGCTCTGGAGCGGGCGGAAAAGGCGAAACGCCGCGCCAGCAAAAAGTAAACGCTTTGCGCTTGGCAAGGACGAGTAGAGCGGAAAGATAGGCCCAGCATGGAGCGGGTAGACGTATTTTATGAGGGCCGGGTGCAAGGCGTGGGCTTTCGCTTCACCGTCCAGCAAGTGGCCAAGGGCTACGATGTCAGCGGCACGGTCCGGAATTTGGCCGACGGCCGCGTCCACCTGATCGCTCAAGGCGAGCGCGAGGAAGTGGAGGCTTTTCTCGAAGGCATTGACGACAGCGGCTTAGGCGGCAATATTCGCGATAAGTCAGTCGAGTGGGCGGCGCCCGATCCCGATTTGCTCGGCTTCCGCATCAGTGCTTAATTTCTCCTTCATGGTTTTTGCTGTCACCCGCCATGCCTGACTCCGCTGAATCTTCTCCCACCTCGACGCCTGCGGTAGAAATCCGCTCGCTGACCAAGAAGTACCAACTGCCCTGGAAGCGGCGGGTCCTGATTGCGGTCAACAACTTGGACCTCACCGTACAGCCGGGCGAAGTCTTTGGTCTGCTCGGCCCGAACGGCTCGGGTAAGAGCACCACGATGAAGATGTTGCTGGGGCTGATCCGCCCGACCAGCGGCACGGCCAAGGTCTTTGGCTTGCCGGCGGATTCGATCAAGGCGCGCGCCCGGATGGGCCTGCTGCCGGAGAACCCTTACTTTTACAAGTTCCTCAATGGCGATGAGACACTGCGCTTTTTCGGCAAGCTCTGTGGGCTGAAAGGTGCGGCGCTGGACAAGAAGGTCGACGAGTTGATCAAGCTAGTGAATCTGGAAAATGGGCGTGATCGCCCGCTGGGCGCCTACTCCAAGGGCATGCTCCAACGCATTGGCTTGGCGCAGGCGCTGGTGCACGAGCCGGAGCTTCTCCTCCTGGACGAGCCGACCGCTGGCGTCGACCCGATTGGTTCGCGCGAAATTCGCGACCTAATTTATCGCCTGCGGGACATGGGCAAGACCGTGATTTTCTGCTCCCACTTGCTTGAGCAGGTGCAGGAGGTGAGCGACCGCGTGGCCATCATGAGCCTGGGCAACAAGATGGTGGAAGGCCCGCTGGACGAGCTTCTTGTCCAGCAAGATACCGTGCAACTGGCCTTTGACGACCTGCCGCCCGAAAAGCGGGAGGAAGCCAAGGAGGCATTGGAAAAACTTGGCGCCAAGCATGTTCGCCTGGAGCGCCCGCGCCTTTCCCTCGAGCAACTTTTCCTTAAGGCGGTCGAGCACGAGCGCGTTCACCCCGAGGGCGAGCGCCCGACCAACGAAGCCAAGGAGTAACGACTTTTCCCTTTCGAAACCATGCGCAGTTTGGACCGCATCTTCATTATTGCCCGCAACACGCTGACCGAAGCGATGCGCCAGCGGGTGCTCAATATCCTCCTGCTCTTCAGCTTGGTGGCGATTGCCAGCGCCTTCTTGTTTGATGACCTCACCCTGGAAAGCGAGGAATTCAAATTCATCAAGGACTTCTCCCTGGGCGCGATGTCGGTCTTTGGCTTGCTCATGGCGCTGATGGGCACGGCGGCCCTGCTCCCGACGGAATTGGAGAATCGGACGGTCTACACCATTTTGGCCAAGCCGGTCCACCGGGCGGAATTCCTCCTGGGTAAGTTCCTCGGCATCCTGGTCTTGCTGGGCGTGGCGGTGGGCCTGATGAGCCTAGTCTTTGCCGTGGTGCTTTTCCTCAAGGAGCAATGGGTGCTCGGCCCCATGCAGGCGCAGCTGGCGGAGGTGAGGGCCGAGGCCGGGCCCAACTCGGTCGAGGTGATCCAGCACCTGGAAGCCCAGATGGCCGAGGTGAAGGAGGTGGCGCGCGATCCCAACGTCATTCAGGCGATTTTGCTGATCTACGCCAAGCAGGCCTTCACCGCCTCGATCGCGATGTTCATTTCGACTTTCGCCTCGTCGATGATTTTCACCGTGGCGACGACCTTTATGATTTATCTGATCGGCCACCTCCAAAGCGTGGCGCGGGACGAGTGGTTGAGCCGCCCGGACGGCAACTGGGTGACGAGTATTTTCCTGGGTATCCTGGTGCTGATCATCCCGGATATGAACACCTATAATCTGGTGGACGAAATCCTGGCCGGGAGCGATGTCTACTGGAGCGATACGGGGCAAATTTTGGCGCTGACCGTGGTGCGCATCGCGATCTTCCTCGGCTTGAGCGTGATCATCTTCAACGAGCGCGAGCTATGAATCTCCTGAGCCGTTCGGTCACGGAACGTCCCCTGCCGATTTGGCGGCGGCCCTTGATCATCGTCGGGCTGGTGTTGGGCATCTGGGCGCCCTTCAAAGTGGCGTGGGAGAAGCACATCGACGAGGAGATCATGCAAGTACGCTACCACGGCGCGGAGCTTAACCGCGACCTGCGCGATCAGTTGAGCCAGAACGCGATGATCGGCCTGCTGGGCGGTTTCCGCGGGGTCATTGCCGACCTCATCTGGCTGGCCGTGACGGACGCCTGGACCGAACAGGACTGGTACGCGGCAGAGAAGAATATCGAGTTGGCGACCACCTTACAGCCCCGCTTTGTGCCGTTTTGGGAACTGGGTGGCTGGCACTTGGCCTGGAACGCCAGCGTCGATGCCCGCAACGACCCTCTGCTGCCGGACCAAGAGGAGCGCAAGCGGCGCGAGCAATTCTGGATCCAACGCGGTAAGAAAATCTTCGAGCGTGGCCTGGAGGCGAATCCAGAAACCTTCAGCATGTACCGGCAGTTGGCCGACTTGTATGATCAAAAGCTGGACGATCCAGCCGGAGCAGCTGATTACTACCTGTTGGCTTCGGAAATGCCGGATTCTCCCCTCTTCTTGGAGCGTTTCCCGGCCTATAAATGGGAGCAGGCCGGGATGGATGAGCGGGCCTACGACCACTGGAAAATGCTGTGGAACAGGCACTTAGATTCGCCGGACGAACGGCCGATCGCCAAAGACAAGATCGAAGAACATATCCGTAAGTTAGAAAAGAAATTAAATGTTCCTACGGAAAAAAGAGTCTTCCCTAAACCTTCTTCCTCACCTAGCTTAAAACCCTAGCCGTCGCGTTGTACTACTCATGAGATTCGGTATTTTTGGGGATATCCACAGTAACTTGGAGGCGCTTGAAGCTGTCCTCGAAGACATGCAAGCCCAAGCGGTCACGCACACCGTGTGTATCGGCGACATCGTTGGCTACAATGCCAACCCCCGCGAATGCCTGGAAATCGTCCGCGCCCTGGGCTGCCCCATCGTCAAGGGCAACCACGACGAAGAGGCGAGCGAAGTCCGCGACGTGGAGCATTTTAACGACCTGGCGCTGGCCTCCATCCAGTACTCTCGGGAGCAGCTCACCAAGGAGCAGAAGGAATTTCTGCGCGCCTTGCCGCTCATCCGCCCGGTCAATTCCTTTACCGTGGTGCACGCCACGCTCGATCAGCCCAACCGCTGGGGCTACGTCTTTTCCGTCCTCGAGGCAGAGAGCAGCCTCCAGTACCAGAAGACCAATCTCTGCTTTTTCGGTCACACCCACGTGCCGCACGTCTTTATTCGCGATACCAAAGTGCACGAATTCTTCTACAAGAAGATCGATATCCAGCCGGAGAAGCGCTACTTCATCAACGTCGGCAGTGTGGGCCAGCCTCGCGATGGCGACTGGCGCTCGGCCTACGTGATTTACGACACCACGGCCAACACCATCGAGCTGCGCCGTCTGCCCTACGATTTGGCCAAAGCCCAAGCCAAGATCATGAACGCCGGCCTGCCTTCGCGCTTGGCGGAGCGTCTCGCCAACGCCGTGTAGCCCCTCGGCATGGCCGCGCCCAAGGTTCTCATCATTAAGCCGAGCGCCTTTGGCGACGTCATTCAGGCCCTCCCCGTCGCGGCCAGCCTCAAGCGTGCTTGGCCTGGCTGTACAGTGGACTGGGTGCTGAACGAGCATTTTCACGAACTTCTGGAGGACAATCGGCACATTGACGACCTGATCCTCTACCCGCGTCAG
>CAWUJC010000053.1:0-9180 GCA_963922355.1 uncultured bacterium
CTACCGGACGGCTCAGCCCGCTAGCCTTCCCGCTCTACGTCGAGCGGCTGCGCGAAAGCATGAGCAACGAGAAGCTGGCCGATCGCGTCCGCCACATGGAAATCGCCCTGGAGAAAGTGGCGAAAGCAGGGTGACACTGCTCGTCCTCCATTAATATTCTTTCCTGCCTTTGAGCTTGGGCTTTCGCGCTTTGAACTTTGAAAAATGAAATACCCCGCGATGCCGTGTGGGTGCTGCTTTCTACCCTAGAATCTAGGGGGAAACCGGCGCTCCACTGCAGCCTTCCAGTCAAGGCATGACATTGGATAGTTCGCCTTCTCGTTTCCTTTTCAGGTTATACGGTCGAAAGCCATTCACCGCGAATCACGAACATCGCAGGGTAAAGGGTTAAAAGCCAAAATGTGCAAAGAACGGGCGCCTTGTCTCCCTTAGAAAGGGCCTAAGCGTCGCGGAAGACGGCCCCGAGGTCAGTCTCGAGTTTGCGGCGGACCTTGTCCTGCCACTTGCCCACTTCCTTGTCGGTTAGTGTCCGATCCGCTGCCCGGTAAGTCAAGGCGTAGGCCAATGATTTCCGGTCGGCGGGGATTTTTTCGCCCGTGTCATCGGTAAAGACATCAAAGAGCTTCACGCTTTCCAACGCCTTGAGCTGGAGCAAGTTGATCGCTTTCACCACCTCGCCCTGGGCCAGCGTCCGCGGCACGACCACGGCGATATCGCGTCGGACCGCCGGGAAGCCCGGCAGCGTCTCAAAGCGAGCCAGCGGGCGCTCGCGAGCCACCCAAGCTTCCAAGTCCAGCTCGGCATAGAAGGCAGGCGCCTTAAGGCCCAGCTTCTTGGCCAGGCTCGGCGTCACGCGGCTGGAATCCAGCACGTCGCCTTCCTCAAACCCGTACCGGAAGAGCAAGGCATCGAGCGCCCCCTGGAGGTCGGCCAGGTCGGCAGCGCGGGGGCTCTGGTGCCAGGCTTCCTCCGCGCCTTCACCGGCAACGAGCAAGCCCAGACGAAGGGGCTCGAGAGTCTCGCCGTCCTTTTGGGCAAAGACTTTACCAGCCTCGAAGAGCCGAACGCCTGCCACGCCGCGGGAGAGGTTCCGTCCCGCCACCGTCACGAGCGAGGCCTTGAGCCCGGTCCGCAGATGCGTGTACTGCTCGTTGAGCGGATTGGCCACGCTGACCGCGGTGTCCGCCTCCACCCAATCGGCTTCGACCAGCGTATCGGTGTTGCACTCGTTCCAACCCCAGCCAGCCAGCATTTGGCGCAACCAACGCAATTTATCGTAGACGCGGTCGGCCTCGGTGGAAGCGGTCACGCCAAGATTGATCCGCGCTGGTACGCCCTTCATGCCATGGAGGCGGGCAATCTCTTCGATCAAATCGACTTCGCGCTGCAGATCATAGCGGAAGGAGGGAATCTTGTAGGTCACTTCCTCGTCCGGCCGACCGATCATTTCCAGGCCGAGCTTGCTCATCCACTCGTCGATTCGCTCACAAGGGAGGCCAACCCCAATCAGCGTGCCCGCACGTTGGAGGCGCAAGGTAATCTCGCGCTCCACGATCGGTGCTTCACCCGCCACGACGGACTTGGCCGCGATCTCTGCCCCGGCCAATTCCTGGAAGAGCTGGATGGCCCGATCCCGCGCCCGGAGCACGGCGGCAGGGTCAACCCGGCGCTCGAAGCGGTAGCTGGAATCAGAAAGCAGGCCCAGGCGGCGGCTGGTGCGACGCACGTGAGAGGGATCAAACCAGGCAGCTTCGAGCAAGAGGTCAGTGGTGGTTTCGGTCACGCCGCTGTCCAAGCCTCCCATCACGCCGGCCAGAGCCACGGCACCGCTTTCGTCGGCAATGACGAGGTCGTCCGCCTCCAGCTGGTAGGTGGCTTCGTCCAACGCCTTGAATTCTTCGCCCGCCTGGGCATAGCGAACCGTGATCTTGTTGCCCTGAAGCTTAGCCAAATCAAAGGCATGGAGCGGTTGGCCGGTTTCATAGAGCACGTAGTTGGTGATATCCACCACGTTGTTGATTGGCTTGTGGCCCATCGCGCTGATGCGCTCGGCCAGCCAATCCGGGCTCGGGCCAACCTTGATGTTCTTGAGCACCGTGGCGCTGTAGTAAGGGCCCGCCTCGACCGGTAGCTCCACGCTCCAGCCGGAGTCGTCCAACGGGAAGCTGAGCTTCGGCCAAGCGAAAGGTTTGGCCTCACCGCCGCCCGCGGCTGAGATTTCCCGCGCCAAGCCGAGATAGCTGAGCAAGTCGGGGCGGTTGGGGGTGATCTCGACTTCGAAGACCGTATCACCCGTCACCACCTCGCGCATGGGGGTGCCAATCGGGGCGTCGGCTTCGAGGATGAGGAGGCCGTCCGCGTCGTCCGAGAGCTGCAGCTCGGTCGGCGAGCAAAGCATGCCATCGCTCTTCTGGCCGCGAAGCTTGCCCGACTTGATCTTGAAGCTCGAGCCGTCCTTGCCGCTGATGACCGTCGCGCCCGGCAGCGCAAGCGGAACCTTATCGCCCTGCTTGAAATTCTTCGCGCCGCAAACAATTTGGCGGAGCCCGGCGCCGTCCTCGACCTGGCAAACGCTCAGACGATCAGCGTCGGGATGGGGCTCGAAGCTTTGGATTTGGGCGACGACGACTTTCTCGTCGATTTCACCGAGGCGTTCGACCGCCTCCACCTCGGTGCCCGACATGGTGAGCTTGTCCAAAAGCTCGTCGAGCTCGAGCGAAGGTTCCAGGTAGTCTTTAAGCCAGTTGACGGAAAATTTCATGAGGGTACGCGGGGTCTTGAAGTTGCGAGTCCGCCACGCTACCCGTCCGCCGCCAGGAGCGCAAGCGCTGTTGCCAACACGCACAAGCAGTTGCTCAAGACGTAAGCTGTGCTTGGTTATGGGCATGGATCCAGGCGAATTACCGGAAGAAGCCGGCATTATGGTGCTGCCCAATGCCATTCTCTTCCCCCAAGCGCTGCTGCCGCTTTACATTTTTGAGCCCCGCTACCGGGAGATGCTCAAGCTCGCTCTGGAGGGAGACCGGATGTTCGCCGTAGCTAACGGCAATGGCGCGGGCGAGCCTTGTCGCGTTTCCGGCATTGGGCTGATTCGCGCCTGTGTCGACCAGCCTGACGGCACTTCCAACCTGATGCTCCAGGGCATCAGCCGAGTGCGCTTTACCGAATTTACTCAAACCGAGCCCTATTACCGCGCCCGCGTGGAATTCCTCCCCACTCAAGACAAGGAGGACGGGATGACGCAAGAATTGGGCGAGCAACTTCGCCAGCAGATCACGGGCTTGCGCCAGGGGGCTACGGGCAAGACGCGGGACATGCTCAAGTTTCTGGGCGAGGTGGAAGACCTGGATTCGCTCGCCGACATTGTGGCCTACAGCATGGTGCCAGAGATGGAAACCAAGCAGCGCCTGCTCGAAGCGGTTGAGCTGCCCGAGCGGCTGGCGCTTCTGCTCAAAGCCATCGAGGATCTCAGCCTGGAAGACGGCAATTTTTATTTTTCTTAGCCAGGTCCTAAATTTTTTCTAGAAAACTTCGCCTTGCCAAAGGGCGGCGTGTTTTCGACTGTAGGGACCTATTCCTATGCCCCCGCGTAAAACTGCTTCTTCCAAATCTTCCGCGAGCAAGCCCGCGACCAAGAAGACATCCACGGCCTCGCGCCGTCGCCCTGCCCGCAAACAAGCGGCCGCCAAGCCAGCTTCTTCTTCCAAAGCGGAGAAGCCGAAAAAGTCCGTCGCCAAGAAGAGCAGTCGCCCGGCTGAGCCCGTTAAGCCGCCAAAACCTCAGGCTCCGAAGAAGTCCTCCGCGAAGAAGACATCGGCGACAAAGCAAAAGCCTCAGCAGGCGAAGCATCGCTCACCCCAGCCGAAGGCCAAGCCCAAGCGTCTAGATTTTGGGGCTCAGAAGCTAGCGGGGAGCAACGTCTTTCCGGCTCCCCTCCTGATCGGCTGCCTGAAGACCGAGGCCGGTCTGGACCAGCTTCAGGCCGCCAACGTTCCGGCAGATCTCATCGAAGTCCGCGTGGATGAATTGCTCCAAGCCAACGTGAAGCTGAGCGCCATCGAGCAAGCCCTACGCAAACGGCGTCACCCGGTGCTGCTTACCGCCCGCGCAGCGAACGAAGGCGGCGCCTACAACTGGCAAAAGGGCGAGCGCACCAAGGTCCTCTTTCAACTCATGGACCACGCCGATGCTCTTGATCTGGAGCTGGAGCACCTTCCCCAACTCAAGCGGGTGCATGAAGCGGCTATTACCGAAGAGCTGAGCCTGATCCTTTCCGTCCATTCCATCCAGCACCCCGCAAGCAACGAGCAACTCCGCACCTGGATGCATGAGTTCCAACAACACGAAGCCTTCGTCTATAAGATCGCGATGCGGCTCAACCAGCAGAGTGATTTGCACCAGCTGGTGGATGCGCTCTTACGCAACCCGCATCGCCGCTGGGCTTTGATGGGCTTGGGGCCCGATGCCCCCAAGAGCCGCCTTGTGCTGACTGGCCTGGGCTCGGTCCTCGTCTACGGCTATTTGGACAAACCAACTGCCCCCGGACAGCCCTCCACTCGGCAGTTGATCAAGGCCCTGGGCTAAGGAGCCGAGAGCCCACTAACCAGCGGCGCAGGGGCAAATTGTTGCCAAGCTGTCACGCGACTGTCATCTACTCGCCACATGGCTGGGATAGAAAGCTACCGTTCGTTCGATTTTGCGGAAGTCACGCAAGCTCGGGCGTCTAACTTCTATCCCTCATGGAAACCATTAACCAATTTCAGTCGGCCCGTACTTTTTCTCTTTGGGACACCCTGGTCACGTCCCACCAAATCCTGCTGCGCAGCTATCAAGACCGGGACAATATTGACCTGATCTTCAACGGCGTCTTCTACCTCGAACTCCCTCACACGCTGAAGGGAGTACGGCTCTGCCGCCCGAACGCAAGCGAGGAGAAGCGGCTGATCAAACGCAGTCAACACACGCCGCAGCATCCGGAGAAATTCTACGTCCTCGTCAGTGGCGGGCATCGCTACTACCTTGGCGCCAAGAGTCTGGTCATCGAGCACAACAGCCAGTCCTCGGTGGACCCGTTCTTCTTCACCGCCAAGTACCTCTACGAATCGCAGCAGGAAGATTTCTACCGCGCAAATGTGGACCAGAGCGCCGAGTACTTGGTGACGTAGCTGCTAGAGGGTGTAAAGTCATCTTGATATAAGTGGCGGGCTAGGGACAGCCCGCCCTACCTTCGCTAGGCGAATCAAGAAAAGCAGGTGCCCGTTCAGGCCACACCGTGCTTCTGGCGCTTGTCCCGCAGCAGCTTTTTCATCTTCGTGGCGGATTGGGTGTTGACCACATCCTGTTTTCGCAACCAGCCCTTGCGAGCGATGGTGACCCCCAGCTCCAGCACGCCAAAGCCGCCCATGCGGTGAGCATCAGGATTGATCACACACTTCACGCCCTTGTAGCGCGCTTGGCGCCACCAACGCCAATCCATATCAAGGCGATAGCCGTTCGCGTTCAACTCAATCCAGGTCCCCGTTTCCACCGCCGCATCGATGATCTTCTCCATGTTGAGCTTAAGGGGTTCGCGCGCCAAGAGCAGCCGCCCGGTGGGGTGACCCAGCATCGTGACGTACGGGTTCTCCATGGCGCGGATCACGCGCTTGGTCACTTCCTCCTCCGGCTGGGTGAGCACGTTGTGCACGCTGGCGACGACAAAGTCTAACTGCGCGAGCATGTCATCCTCAAAGTCCAGCTTACCGTCCTTGAGGATGTCCACCTCGTTACCCGCAAAGATGGTGAAGTCCTTCAGATTAGCATCCAGCGCTCGGACCAATTGGATTTGCTCGCTGAGGCGTTGCTCATCCAAGCCGTTGGCCTGGAAGGACGACTTGGAGTGATCGGCCAGACCGATGTACTCCAACCCGAGTTCCTGCGCCGCGCCGACCATTTCTTCCAGACTGTTTTTGCCGTCGCTCGCGGTGGTGTGAAAATGAAAGCAACCCCGCAAGTTGGTCCACTCAATCAACCGGGGTAGCTTGTGCTCCTCAGCGGCGGCGATTTCCCCGCGGTCTTCGCGCAGTTCCGGCGGGATGTAGTCGAGGCCCAACTGGTCAAAAAGTTCCTCTTCCGTCCGGACCGGGAGCAACGTTTCCTCGTCCTCGCCATCCTTCTTTTTCGTCACCTCGAAGAGCCCCCACTCGCTTAGCTTCTTGCCTTGGGCGATGGCCCGCTGGCGCATCGCGACGTTATGCTCCTTGCTGCCAGTAAAGTGATGCAACGCGCTGGCGTACTGGCTGTCGTCAACCACGCGCAAATCCGCCGCCACGCCGCCTTCCAGCACCACACTGCTTTTGGTCTCGCCGTGAGCGACGATACGCTCCACGCCTTGGGCGTGGACGAACCAGTCCATCACCACGTCGGGCTCTTTGGAAGAGGCCAGGAGATCAACGTCTTTGAGCACTTCCTTGCCCCGGCGGAGGCTGCCTGCCACATCGCAGCGCGAGACCGCCGGGCAGGCCCGCAGGGTATCGAGCAAATCTTCTGCGACGCCCAGCACATCGGCTCGCCGGTGCAGCTTACTGTACGAACGCCACTGGGCGATGCTCTCGAGAATGCTGTCCTGCGACTTCTTCCCAAAGCCGGAAAGCTCAGCCACCTTGCCGCTGGTGCAAGCTTCTTCCAAGGCGTCGACGCTCTCCACCCCGAGCTTTTTGTTGAGCATCACGATCTTCTTCGGCCCGAGTCCGGGAATCTCCTTGAGCTGGAGTAAACCTTCAGGAAAAGAGGCTTTGAGGTCCTCGTAGTACGGCAGCTTGCCCGTCTCGTAGAGTGTGGTGACTTTCTCAACCAGTGCCTTGCCGAAGCCCTTGATCTTGCCCAGTTCGCCGGACTCGATCAACGCACCGAGATCACCTTCCAGGGTCTCCAGAGCCCGAGCACCGTTCACGTAGGCCCGCGTCTTGAAGACATTCTCGCCCTTCAGCTCCAGGAGCTCGGCAATCTCTTCCAATACTTCGGCAATCTCGCCCTTGTCCATCCCACGACGAAAGCATCTCTCGTCCCGCGCTGCAAGCGGAGGAATCCTAACGCCGACGACGCAAAGCCAAACAGCCAGCGGCTCCAAGCAGCAAGGCGGCGGAGGAAGGCTCGGGGATGCTCAGACCAGTGGCCGAAAAGTTGGTCACCGTGACGGTCCCCGTCTCGGCTCCTCCCGCGGTATCCCAATCCAAGGCCACGCGAATCGAGGTTTCTTCGATGTCACTCGTCCATCCACCATCTGCCAGCGTAAAGTCGGCGGTAATGATGCCACCACTCGCAGTAAAACCACTGCCGAAGTAAACGAGCGCATATGTGGTTCCTCCATCGCTTGCCGAGATGATCAAATCGACGGCATCGGCATCACTAAAGTCATTGTTGACCATGAATTCCACCTCGATGGTGGCACTAAAGTCATCAACCAAATAGATTGGGCTGTCGAGATTCGCAATGGAATTGGCGGCATCGACGGTTTCCCAGCCGCTGCCGTTGACGTGGCTCCAGTCAGCGGTGCCAGAGGTCCCATTAAATTGACCATTCGACGTGGAGAAATCGACGCTGACGGCCGCCAAAGCTTGCATCGGTAAAATCGCCGCCAGGGCGAGTGCAGAGATAGAGTAGTTGATCATGATCGTATGTTCCTTTGTGTTGAGCGCTAAACCCCATAGCGCCTGTTGGTTCAATCCGGTGTCATCCAACCAAAAATGACAGGAATGGTCGAGACTGCGTCCCTTCTGGTGATCACCTCTTGCCAGGTGCCCATTTAGCTCTTAGCGTCACACTCCGTTATGCTTGTCGACGCCGCCGCCCCTCCCAAAGCTTACCTCTTCATCGGCCCACCCGCCTCGGGCAAAGGGACGCATTGCCGCGTGATCGGCACCCTGCCCGGCTTCTGCCACCTGAGTACAGGGCAGGCCTTCCGCCGGCTCGTCGAACGGGGCGACGCCAGCCCCAAACTGCTCGAGCAAATCGCTGCCACCACGGCGACGGGCAATCTCTTGCCTGACGAAATCGCCCAGGATGCCGCCAAGGCCTACCTTGCTGAGCTGTTCGAAACAAACCAATACCACCCAGGGAACGACATCCTCCTGCTCGACGGCCTGCCGCGCACCGCTGCCCAAGCCGAGTGGCTCAGCCACGAGGCCGAAGTGCTGGGTGTCTTCGAATTTGTCTGCCCACCGGAAGTCAGCCTGCAACGCGCTGGTGGTCGGGCACGTAAAGAGAATCGCGCCGACGACGCCGACTTGGACATCGTTCGCCATCGGCTCGACGTCTACGCCAAAGAGCTGCCCGGCCTGATTGGTTTCTACTCGCCTGAGTTGGTCACGAAGATCGATACCACCCAGCCGCCGCACCACGTGCTCCGCGCGGTACTGGAAGCGATGGCGTGAAGCAGCGGAGCTGCGTTCAGTTACACGTCCTTCTTCTCGATTGGCTCGTAGCGTTCGGCCAGCTCGCAGGTCACGGCGACCATCTGCTGCAAGCGCGCCTTGATGTCGGCGTCAACCAGCTCCTGCTGGTCGTTGTAATGCTTGCTTAACGTATAGACAAAGCGCGGGACGATAAGGCAGCGAAAGTCGAGCATCAGGCTGTTCGCGATGCTCATCAAGCTCATGTAACTGCCCTCGCCACCCGCCGCGCAGGCCAAGCTCACGGTCTTGTCACTCATTTGGCGGCCCGTCATCTCAATAAAATTCTTCGCCACCGCATTCACATCAAAATTGTAGATTGGGGAGATCAACACATAGCCCTTGGCTTCGGCCACCTTGACGCTTAACTCTTGGGCCTTGGCATCGCCGTAAGCCGCCCCGCCATCACAGAACGGCAGCGGGTAGTCGACCAGATCGACCAACTCGGCTTCACAACCGGGAGTCTCGGCCACGAACTGGGCGGCCAGTTGAGCCAAGCTCCGGCTCTTGCTTTCGGGGTTGGTACTGCAGCTTACGACCAGAATCTTCATCCCGTTTAGCTAGCACGCCGGACGACAAAGCGCAAACGGGGAACTACTCGAAGACGTGCAGGCGGATGAATTCCTGCCCGCAATGGACGCAAGACGTGCGCCGGCTGTTGCTTGGTTTGCCGCAAGTCGGGCACTCCACCGTGGTGATGGTCATCTTGCCGTCCTCCTGGCCGTCGCGCAGGTCAATCTCCTTCATTCGC
>CAWUJC010000054.1:0-9119 GCA_963922355.1 uncultured bacterium
CCAATGACGAGCTGGAACGGCAAGACGTTTCTGGCTGGTTTAGAGTGGGTGTCTCCAGAGGAAGTGAACTCTCTCCCCCAGGCGGCGGATTGGGGAGAGAAAGACAAAGAGTGGTTCGCGCGGACCGTGGTTATCGCCATAGATCAAGACGGTAACCAAACTCATCACACGCTTGAGGGGCCCCATTTTATCTATTCAGCTTACGATGCAAAGATGTGGGGCTGGAGTATTGTTGCAGATCGTGATGGGTATCTGCATCTCATGGGAGCGATGCATAACAATGTCATGCCGGAGCGGTTTCTCCCTGGCAGCCTTGAATCTCTAGGCGCGTCGCGTGACTTTGAGGCAGATAATTTTCCGAACATCATGTATTGGGTGTCTGAGAAGCCCGGTGATCCGTCGACGTTCAAATTTGTTGGTCACCGGAACAACCCTCGGACCATTCCTGTCTTTCAAGGCTTGAACTACATGCCCTTCGTGCGTGATCGATTGGGGCATATTTATACCATGGGTCGTGTTTATGTGCAGGGCGTTCAATCGTTTGGCCTCTATCGATATGATCCGGAGAACAAGCACTGGAAGGCACTCGGTGGATTCGCGCCGGAGATGAAGAAAGAGGATCCCGTGTGGGCGGATCACATGGCGATGACGGGGGACGTTGGTTCCATCCGTTCTCTCCGACTTGATGGGCAAGATCCACGATCCCAAGTGCTCTTTTGGGATCAGCCAACCTCCTTTTACAACTTTTGTCGGGGCATGTTGCGTTTCGATAAAGAAAACCGAATGCATATCGCGGTGCCGCTTAATTCCGTCAATGAGGAGGGCGAGATGCAGAGTGTCATTCTTTATGCTTATTCTGATGATCTAGGGGAGACATTTCACCGCGCGAATGGCGATCCCATTACGTCATTTCCCATGGGCGCCCGTCCTGGCCCGCAGCAGGCAGATGTTGTCTCTCGGGGTGGTTCCAGTGTTGTGTTTTTTGATGCTCATGGCATCCCCGGAATCTATGTGCCGGGGAGAGGTGATAAATACCATTGGCATACGGGGAAGGGAGAGTGGGTCAAGGAGAAGGCGGCGATTGGAGGGCTGTCCAATGTGTTTATCGACAACAAAGGGATCATTACCCATCGCAGCGAGCAAGGCGGCTTGCTCACTCGCGCATCAGGGCATGGTCAAGAAGCCGTTCGGCATGAAGTTGATCCCCTTTTTCAGGAAGGGAATCGTCAGTATACTGTCAACCTGGATTGGCAAGCGCTGTATGATGAGGGCGATTGGCTCTCGGTCTTGGCCAAATATAATGACCGGGAATTTAAGATGCCAGTGATTCGCTATAAGATCGTCACGGACTCAAATTCCCCGAGCTCTAAGAATTGATCGAAAGTTTGCGCTACGCAATCTTTGTGACATGAAGTTTGTGTTCTTCAGTTGATTGGCTTTGACTGGTGAAAAGAGGAGGGAGGCTGGAGTATTCCTCTGAAACAACTCATCGAGTGAGGGGCTAGGAGGTGTCTCCTCAGTCGGTTTTGTTCTGAATAGAACCTTTGGGCGGATAAAGAGAAGTATTCCGTAGGCTTTCTTTGTCTCGCGTAGAGAAGTCTCCGTTGGGAGTTGTTGTCACTGTTCGATCTAGGGTTCGGATGCGCGTCGAGCGCATGCCGATTGCTTCAATCGTTCCCAGGGTGTTGCCTACTCGACAGAAATCACCAACACGGACCGGCTGGTCAAAAACAACGGACAGGCTGCCGACCAAATTTTCAATTCTCTTTTGAGCGCTAAGGCAAGGGCAATGCCACCAATTCCAAGGGCGGCCAACCCAGCTCCTGCATTTACGCCCAAGGTATCTAGAATGAGAATCGCGGCGACTAATGAAGCAGTAATTGGGAATTGTATTAGCATATGAGAAGAATGGCATTTGTGTGGCTCAAGGCTGAAGTCAAGAAATCAAAATTACGGATTAATTTTTTTACCTAAAAGTTACACTTCAGATCGACGGATTAGATTGTCCAGCAGCAAGTCTAAAGTAGGGTTTGCGCATGAACGGCGTGAATGACCATTTACGCTAATGAGGAAATCTACTTAACAACCAAAGCTAAAACACTTCTGAAAGATTATGAAATTAGTGCTACTATCGACTGCGGTACTCACTCTGTCCTTGCTTTCCACCCAAGCGGCTAGCCTCTTTATTTATCGGGCTGATTCCGCTTCTGACTTTGTCAACGGGACAAATATCACCAATTTAGGCGTCTGGGACGGCATGGATTCGAGTAATGTCATTGCGGTGGCGGCCGATAGCACGGGTGCTTATCTTTTCGCTTCAGATGGGGATATTTATCAAGCGAGTTCCATCGCTAACTTAACCTCAAGTACCGGCTTTAGCGGTTTGACCAACCTCACCAATGGCGGGACTCGCTCTGGATTGAATCCTGCAAATATCACTGCAGTGGCGGCCGATGATACAAGTGGCGCTTTTCATTTCAGTAACGATGATAGCAAAGTCTTCTCAGCCGCCAACATGGCTAACTTGATTTCAGGTACCGGCTTGGTTGATGAAGGAACGCGTTTTGGCTTAGAAGCGGCGGACATGGTAGGAATGTCGTCTAGCGCGGTCGGTACATATCACTATTATAGACCAGATGGGAGCCTCTACCGCTCAGACAGCTTGCCCAACATGGTGGATGGTAGTGTTGTTTTCTTAGTTGGTGTTCCGCAGATCGAAGGCACGCAGTTAGCTGCAGCAGAGGTCGTTGCTATGGCGGCTGATGCTGGAGGTGTTTACATTCTCTCTACAGTTCCGGAGCCGACAAGCTTGGGGTTACTTGGTGTAACTGCGTTCTTGCTGTTGGCTCGCCGCAACCAGAGAAAGTAGATAAAGAAAGCCAGTTCTTGAGAACTCACAATTTAGGCAACAACTAACAAGATCAAAGAGTAAGCTCTTCGGTTTTGGTTGCCTACATTGCTTGGGAATAAGGATAGGGGCCTGATAAGCGTTGTCTCATCGACATTATGATTTGTCCGGCTTGTCCAATCTTATCTACTAGCCTTTCAGGATGCAGAACCCTTATCGTGTCGTGACACCTAGGGCGCCAAGTCAAAGATTAATTTCAGCATGATGCTGTGAAATTTAATCAATGGAACGCTTTGGTTTGTAAGGGGGGGATGTAGCTTTGATGGTAGAGCGTCCCGTTTGCAGCGAGAGACGATGTGTTGACTCCACAGACAGTGATCTGGAGTCGCTCCACTTGACTAGGCCCGGCGTCCAAAAGCGTGGATAAATTTCGTCCCTCCTGCAGTTGAGATGAGCGATCCGCTTGGGTTTTTCTCCATTGTTTTTAAGCGGCTTTGGCTTGCGTAAAACAGGAGCGTTTTTGCGTGAAATGCCAGTTGCTCGGCGTAGTCGAAGTTGTTTACATGTAGAGCACGCTCTGGTTGACGTCGGTTAGGCAATGATTCCCCATAGCGAGTGAAAGCTACTGAGATTGAGTTGTGAATGTTCTCAAATTTTTTCAATCTTTCCGGCGGTACGGTTTTCAGCAGGCTAGCCTAATTAAGCTGGCAATTGCCTTCCTTGCCTTGGGTAGCATCTGGTTGCCGGCGGGCGCAGTCGAAGTCAGTCAGATTTCCTATCAGGGATGGGAAGAGGCCTATGAGTTAAAAAATAGGTCCGGGCGTGTGGTGGTGGTGCCGGCGATTGGCCGCATTATGCATTACGGTTTTGTCGATGGTCAGAACCTGATTTACACCAACCCCGAGTTTTATGGGCGTACATTAAAGGTGGGAGAGGTTCATCAGAAAGAGGGGAAACCTGCGAATGCCTTTTTCGGAGGTGACCGGGTCATTCCCACGGCAGAAGATCGGGTCGAATTTGTCCGGGGCAATCGACGGCTTCCTGATCACTATATTGATGGGAGTCCTTACACCTATCAGCTCTTGGAGGATGGGATCGTGATCACCAGTCCCATAAGTCCACTCCTTGGTGTTCAACTTACGCGAGAGATTCGCTTGGCACCGGAAGGAACTCGGCTGAGTATTCAACAAACATTGGCCAAGGTGCAGCCGACTAAGGATCCCAAGATCAACTCGATGCCGCTGACGATCTGGAATCTAACGCCTCTCGTTGGCATCAAACAGACCTATCAGCCTCTGGCGAAGGAGAGCGTGTTTGAGCAGCGGATGTTTGTCCCCACTTGGAGTACCAAAGGTGTGGTGGGTAACTTTAGCATCGAAGACGACCTTCTGCGGCTAACGCCACAAGATCGGAACAGTCAAAAAATAGGCACTGATTCACGAGGTTGGATTGCGGCTTGGGATGGCGAGGTCGTGATGGTGGAAAGTTTCGACTACGTCAAGGGAGCCACCTATCCCGAAGGGGGGACGAGCACGGCCGCTTACAGCAATCCACGCTTCACGGAGATCGAATGCCTGAGTCCTGAGGTTAGCTTGAAGACCGGTGAGAAGATTCAGCTAACGATTCATTGGGAGTTGCACCGCAGCAAGGAAGAGGCAGCGGTGGAAGACTACCTTCGTTCGTTACCCCTCACGCCTTAAAGGGCGGCGTGGTTTGCTCAAGCGGCTACTGGCTTTGGGCTTGAATTAAGGTCTCTTTTTGCGCTAAATGTCTAACTGTTTTCCGCAGTTATCCGTATGACAAAAAGGCGTAAACGCAAGGTTCAAAAGATCGGTCTCGCACTGCACAACATCGATCACGCTTTCCAGCGAGAGAAGCTCCTCGGCATCGTTCAGTTTTTATCGCGCCAAGTCGATTGTCACCTTGAGTACGACGAAAGTCTTAGCCCGTTTTTAGATCTAGCGACGTTATCGAATTGGCGTGGTGATGGCTTAATTACGGAGATCTACTCGGCAGAAGAAGAGGAAATCATCAAAGGCCTAGACATGCCGATTGTGAACACCTCGAGTTATCGTTCAAAGAGTCCAATTCATACCGTTTGTCCGAATAACCGTGAGCTTGGCATAACGGCGGCCAAGCACCTCTTGGATTCTGACCTCGATCGTTTCGCCTTTGCCGGTAAGCGTTTTCTCGACCACGCGAATGATCGCTATCAGGGATTTGCGAGCTATCTGAAATCACAGGGCATCGACTGCGATGAAACTCTGATCGTCGACAAGCCTGGCGATCAACGTATTTTGACCGATTCTACGGAAGTCATTCCGCCCAAGCTGTTCGTTGAGCGGTTAAGGAAAATCAAATTACCCGTGGGTGTGTTCGCTTCGTCAGACCGGATCGGGACGTCCGTTCTGCTGGCGTGCCAGGAGTTAAACTTGCGCTGCCCCGACGACGTTGTGTTGATCGGCGTAGATAACGACGAAGTCTTTAGCCAGCTCTCGCTGGTCGGGCTAACGAGTATTTTACCGAATTCCCGAAAGATTGGTTTTGAAGCCGCCAAACTGCTGAAGAGTTTGATGGATGGTAAGGCCATCGAATCTAAACGAGTGGAAATTTCTCCAGAAGGCATTGTCGAGCGCGACTCGACCAACTTGACCAGAGCCAAGTACGAAGAAGTTGGCCACGCCTTGCGATTGATTCGCAACCACTGTCACGAAGATATTGATGTGGAAAGCATCGTTTCGGTTCTTCCCGTCTCCCGTCGTTGGTTGGAAACCAAGTTCAAAGAAGAAATTGGGCACGGTATTTCTCAAGAAATCCGGCGAGTGCGGGTGGAGAAGGCGAAGAAGTTGCTTCGGGCGAGCGATCAGCCTTTGGATCGGGTTGCTTCCGCCTGCGGGTTTAACAGCGTTTTGCGCTTCAACTTTGCTTTTCAAAAAATCCTCGGGATGACCGCATCGGAATACCGCGGCAAAGGAAGTCGTTAGCTGAAAGTTACGTATGGTATCAAGAACAGGGTTTGCGTGAAATAGATCTTCTTTTGCGCATAATTTCCGTTGAGCCGTCGCTCAAAAGTAGCTAACGTATTAATAAGCTAAATCACACTTATCTGGTATATTAGCCGTAGAGCTTGGCCGGATAGTCCAAGAAAGGTACGCAACGCATGAATGGCAAACTCAAGTCACGTGGATTCTCACTTGTTGAAGTGTTGGTGGGTATTTCAATTCTAGCGGTGCTGGCGGCTCTTCTGTTTCCGGCGTTAGGTTCTTCCACCACAAAGGCATCTAGTGCCACCTCTTCTTCGAATCTACGCCAGATCGGCCTCGCCATTAATTCGTATGCGATTGATAACGGCGGGATGATGCCCGGTCCGATGAATTCTGGCCATGGCCCTAATTTCCCCGCATCGAGTTCGAATCCCTACCACCTGGGACATCACTTGTGGGATTACCTCCAAGCGTCGCAAACCAGTTCGAGCCAGGCGTACTGCGAGGTATTGGAATACCCAGCTTGGAGTGCGGAAACAGGGGGGAGCGGCATCAGCTATTACTTCCGCAGAGAAGTAAGGAAAAATGGACAGAGGCTTTATCCGATGGGGAGACGTGTTTCGAATCCCAATAACAATAATGCGCCGATGAGGCTGGCGGCTATCAATGTGCTGAACTTGAATGACGAAGTGATGATTTACGAAGTTGATCAGCAGTCGCCGATTGGTTCTCCGGGATGGAAATCAGGAACTCCAAGTGAGCCGCTGCATGGCAACTATAGAAATGCTTTGCTCTATAACGGGAGTGTCGAAGCAATTCCGGTCGATGAAGTTGAACGATTCGATCAATTTATCGAAGTTGATTGATCATCGGCTTGGTGGCTTAAGGTTCCGGTTTTCCTTGGCCTTCAGGTGACCCGGATTCGTGCTCAGAGAAAGCGTGGAGTTTGAAACATGAAGAGAGCCTATCTTTATGGATTGCTTGTTCTGTTCTTGATTGCTGTTCGGTCGAGTTATGCAGAACGCATGAATGTTCTGTTTATTTCGGTCGATGATTTAAGGCCTGAATTAGGGGTATATGGCTCCCGAGCAAAAACGCCCAACATCGATCGCTTGGCGGCCTCAGGCCTACGCTTTGATCGGGCCTACTGCAATCAAGCCGTGTGTGGTGCTTCTCGTGTCTCGTTAATGACGGGGCTCTATCCTGAGTATACCAAAGAGAGAACCTTTGGTGTGAAAGGTTGGCGCGAGCGGCATCCCGATGTCGTCACGCTCAATCAGTTGTTTAAGGACAATGGCTACCAGACCATTGGATTGGGAAAGATCTACCACAACTGGAGCGGGGAAGGGGTTGATCCCGAGAACTGGACGGAATGGGTGAAGACAGAAGGCGTCAAATACGCGGATCCGGCCAGTATCGAAAAAGGTAAAGCACAGGCGAAGGCGTTTGGGAAAAAGTTTAAACGCGGACCGACGACGGAAGCGGCTGAGGTAGAAGATGATGTCTACCACGACGGTTGGAGAGCACAGGAAGGGGCGAAGAGGATCAAGAAGCTGGCGAAGAGTAAGAAGCCCTTTTTCTTTGCCGTTGGTTTTACGAAGCCGCATTTACCCTTCAATGCGCCCAAGAAATACTGGGATCTCTACAAAAGGGAGGACTTCGCTATGCCGGCAAACAGCGGCGTTCCTCCAGGTTATCCCAGTTATGCGAGGAACGCGAAGCCTGGCGAGTTGCGGTCCTATTCGGATGTGAATCCGGAAAGTGATCCCACAAAATTTTCCGAAGAAATGAATCAGAGATTGATTCATGGCTACCATGCCTGCGTCAGCTATCTCGACCGGAATGTGGGCGTGGTGTTAGAAGCTCTCGAAGAAAGTGGAGCGGCAGATAATACCATCATTGTTTTTTGGGGAGACCACGGCTGGAAGCTAGGCGATCACTCGTCTTGGTGTAAGCACACCAACTTGGAAGTTGATACGCGTGTGCCCTTGATCATCCATCACCCCAAAATGGCGACGGCCGTGGGCGAGTCGGATGCCTTGGTGGAGTTGATCGATCTCTACCCAACTCTAGCTGAACTGTGTGGCCTAGAGATTCCGGAACATGTGCAAGGTCGCTCCCTCAAGCCCTTGTTGCTCGACACTAAGCAGGAACACCGCGACTACGCCTATTCCTCCTATCCGCATCGAAAAGAAACCGTGATCGGGCACTCCATTCGCAACCGTGATTATCGCTACACCGAGTGGTGGGATGCGAAAACGGATGAACGCTTAGGGCGAGTTGCGACAAATTTGACCCACGACCCCGGTGAAACGACGAACGTGCTCGAAGAGCAGCCTAAGTTAGGCGACCAGATGGCGAGCGACTTAATGCAACTTGTCTTGCAGGCCCGAAAAGCAACCGCGGATACGGAAGTAACGTCTTCCAACCGTTAAATGCCGATAACCAACTGCTTGACCGCCTTATGTTTGGTGGCACGGCGAATGTGGACCTCTTCTTCGGGGACAAGTAGATCCCCATTGGGGTGGAAGACGTCATGGAAATACGGTTCCGGCGGTCCTTTTTCTTCCGACCAGTTCCACGGATAAATCGTCTGGGTTTTGCCGGCGACCAAGCCCCAATGGATGGCGCCAACATCGTATTGGCTGAGAACCGGTAAGCTGCCCTCAAAGGTACTTCCATTGGTGCGTGCCATATACTCCGTGCAGATCAACGGGCGTTCCCAAGCTTGAAGTTCGATGATCCTGGTCTGAAGAGCCTCTGGAGGTCCGTAGCAGTGAAAGGAAATAATGTCCGAATTGGCTAAGGAGAAGTCATTGAGTTGGTGAAAGGGAGTCGAGACGTTCCAGACTCCCGTGGTGATGGGGTGACGAAGTCCTTCAATCTCACGAGCCCAGGCAAATACCTGCATCAGGAGGGGCAAGGAGCGCTCGCCGAGCATGTCCTTCTTCGTGGTGTCATCTCCAGATGATCCGTTGCCTGGTTCATTATAAAGATCCCAGAGGACGATCCGTTGATCGTCGCGGAAATGGCTTAGAATGCCTTTGACGTAGGACTCCAGACGAGGCCATTGGTCTGAGTTAAGGACGGTGTCTCTCCCGGGTGATTGAACCCAACCAGAGTTGTGGGTGTAGGGCTTGGGGGAGGGTTGCGCTCCGAGTGAAAAGTTGGGGTTCCAGCAATCATCAAAGAGAACGAAGACGGTTCGGATGCCTAGTTCATCGGCAATGCCGAGATACGCGTCGATGCGCTCGCAGAATCCGTTGGGGTCTTGTTGCCAAAGAAGG
>CAWUJC010000055.1:0-8923 GCA_963922355.1 uncultured bacterium
TTACGGTGTGGGCCTTCGCCTACATCAAACGCTGGGGCTTTTGGGCCGCCCTCGGGCTGTTTCTCGGGTTGGGCGTGTGCCTCGTGCATACCTTTTCCCGAGGGGGGATGGTGGCTTTGGCTGTCGGCCTACTTCCGCTCATGTATTGGACTCCTCGCCCTTGGCCCTGGCGGCGTCTGCTCGCGCTTGGAGTTAGCCTTTGGATTCTCGTCGGCTGCGTCGTGTATTGGCAAGCCCATGAACGGATGACCCAAGGCATCGTGACGGAAGACCGCTCCATCAGCAACCGCTTCGACTTGTGGCAGGCCGCGCCAGCCATGATGGTCGACGCCCCAGGCGGTTGGGGTTGGAACCAAGCCGGCCCGATTTATGGCGACTGGTACCAAAGCGTCGACATCACCCAGCGTTATAAGAATCTCGTCAACAGCCACCTGACCTGGATGACCGAGTTTGGCTGGCCGTTCCGTCTTTTCTACGTTTTTGCCTGGGTGACCGTGCTGCTCCTCTGCTGGCCGAATGCGGCCCATCGTTGGCGTGCGATTCCTCTGGGCATTTGGCTCAGCTTCTTCGTGGCCGCCCTGTTTAGCTCCGTTGGCGAAGCCTTGATTATCTGGACGGCACCTCTCCTTAGTCTGGCCGCCGTGCTAATCCAACGCCTCTGGCAAGTCCAATGGCCCAAGCCTATCTTTTGGGCTGTGCCGGCGGGAACGGCCGCGGCTGTGTGCCTCGTCTTCTTGGTCCTTGGTCAGAATCAACGCGACCTCCACGGTTCTCCAGAAGTTATCACGCTAGGCACAGGCGAACCCAACACCTGGCTCTTGGTCGACCGGCAAGTCCTCGGCAAGTATTACTCGAAGAGCCTCCGCCGCTACCGCGAAAGTCCAGACGGCCAGGCTCCTTCCCTGGGGATTGCACTCCGTCCCGAAGCCTTACCAAATCTGGACGGCATGGCGCTCTTCATCGCCGGCCAAAGCAGTGATGACTTTGCCGAAGTTCTGGCCGCCAAAATGGGCCAAGCCGAACGAGTCGTCCTCCTTAGCCCCAAATTCTTTCCCCAGCAGACCGAACTAACCAGCGAGCAGCTCAAACGCATCCAGGCCTTCATTGGCGAATTTTCCCAGTCCCCCGCTTCCCACGCCTGGAAACAAGCGGCTGATTTCCAACGCATTCCCGGTGCGGGCGACTTCTTACCGGATTGGCCTCAACTCCTTTTCACCCCCACACCATCCGAAACATGAACTCCATAAACCTCTCCCGTCTTCTTCGTCACGACCTCATTGGACTTGGCGTCCTCACCACCCTGGCTCTGGCCATTGGTTTCACCGTCAATCTCTTGCGGGATAAACCCATGCCGTTGGTCTACGCCTCCCAAGCGGATCGGCTGGAGCAAGCCGTCGCCAAAATCAAATCCGAGCCGACCGCTGCTCCTGTCACGCTCAGCCAGCTTCCGACCGAAATGGACCTGAGCGCTTTTCAAGCCTATGTGGAAAACAACCAAGGGCTCATCCTGGACGCCCGCCCGGAAATTTTCCATCGCCTGGGCCACATCCCCGGTGCTTACAGCCTACCGCGCGAGGACTTTGAAACGGCCTACGAAAAAATGAAATCGCTTTTAGCGACCAACCAACAGCAACCCATCGCCATCTACTGCTCCTCCGCCTCCTGCGAAGACAGTCATCTCTTAGCCAGAGCGCTACGTAGCTTGGGCTATCAGAACGTGACCATCTTCACCGGTGGTTGGGCCGCCTGGACCGGCGCTGGTTTACCCGAGGAATCTGACTCATGAAAACCTGGCTCCAACACCCTTACCTTGTCTTCGCCATCCGCTTCGTCGTTGGCGGCCTCTTTATCTACGCGGGCAGCCTCAAGATGCTCGATCCGGTGGCCTTTGCCGACAGCATCGCCACCTATCAGCTTGTCCCAGGATTCCTGATCAACCTGGTCGCCATTCTCCTCCCGCCGCTGGAAATCGTCGCCGGGCTGATGCTCATCATTGGCTACCAGTTACGCCTCGCGGCGTTCAGCTTGGGTGTGCTCTGCCTCGTCTTCCTGGTCGCGCTGAGCCAAGGCGTTGCGCGCGGCTTGGAAATCGACTGTGGCTGCTTTGGCGCAGGTGCGCCTTCCGCCTACGCCGCCTGGTGGGCCATTGGCCGCGACCTCCTCTTCCTCGCTGGGATCGGCTGGATCTATTTCCTGGCGATTCGACCTAGCTCCCAGCCACCCCAAACCGCCTAAGGTGACAGCTTCTCCACCAGATGATCCCCGTCTTAACTTTGTCCAGCGGCGTGGCGATCGATTCCCGGCTGAAGGAGTTGGTGGTGTTGGCCTGATTGGTTTCTTTGTGGGCTTGGGGCTGATCTATGCGACTTCAGCGGCTCTTTATTGGTCCGCTCCCGTCCTGCTTCTTTCGACGGCTCTGCCCATGCTGGCGGTTGAGCTCGGGCTCAGGCACGTTCACCGACGCTCCGATACCGACCTCCTTTCCGTTTCCAACAAACTGAATCCGCAACGTTGCCGGACAAAGTACCTCGGCTTCCTCTTTGTTCTCACTTGCCTGGCGGCACTCTACTGGTTTCTACCAAACTATGATCGAGCCCGCTATCAACCAGCCTTTGAACTCGCCGCCATCGCTCTGCCTTTTCTTCTCGGCTTGGCTCCACTCTACCTCCTGTGGGTTGATCGACAGCAGAAGCACCCCGAAGACGCCTATTACCAACTGGGAACCTGGCTGTGTGGTAAACGGCCAATCTGGATCGCCGCAGAAATCAAAAACTTTGCCCTTGGGTGGCTGGTAAAGGGATTTTTTCTGCCCGTGATGTTTTCGTTTCTCTTCTCCAATCTCACGCAGTTTGATGAACATCCGCTGAGTTTCGCCACCTTCCCCCAGTTCTACGTCTCCTGCCTACTTTTGATTTATGCGCTGGACGTGACCTTTGGCTGCATCGGCTACTTGTGCACGCTCCGCCCCCTCGACGCGCATATTCGCCAAGCTGATACCACCGCCTTTGGCTGGTTCTTCACCCTGGTCTGCTATCCGCCGCTCTCCATTTTTGCTGCCCGCGAAATCCTCGGCTCCAGCCGCAATGGCGACTGGCAAGAAGCCCTTTTCCCTTACCCGCTTCTTTATATTACCTGGGGGTTCGTGATCATCCTCATCTTGAGCGTCTACGTCTGGTCGACGGTTTCGTTCGGCTGCCGATTCTCCAATCTCACCAACCGCGGCATCATTACCTATGGCCCGTACCGCTACACCAAGCATCCGGCCTATCTCAGCAAATGCGTAGGTTGGTGGTTTCTCTACACGCCCTTCCTGCTTTTTGGGAGCCTAGAACTCATCCTCAAAGCCAGCCTGATTCTCCTGCTCAAGATGGGGATCTATTGGTGCCGCGCTAAATCCGAAGAGCGGCTACTTGGGCAAGACCCCGCCTACCAGCGTTATGCCGCCTGGATGGAAGAGTACGGTCTTGGCGCCCAGCTCCGGCAAGCTTGGCAACGCTGGCGACAATCTCCTGGCGCGTTTCAGCCGGGCAAACAACCCGTAAATTAATGCCGTCCCCAACCTCCAGTCTCCAGGAAGTGATCTCCTTCCGCACGCTACTAGGGATCATTATCCTGACCGCGAGTGCCTTCCGCCTAGCCACCTGCTTTCTCTACCCGCCAACCGATTACATCTTCTCCGACCCCGGCCGCCATTGGGTCAACGCGGGCAACTTCTTCTCGCCACACCATCTCAATGGCTATGACCCCTTGGCCTACCAGCTTTATTTAGGGGCTGTTCGTTTCCTCAGCCAAGACGCGCCTTGGGCGATTAGCCTCATCACGGGGCTGCTATCAACTGCCATGCCTTGGTTCTATTACCGCGCCGCCCGTGAATTCCACCTCGGCAAAACGCCTGCTCTTTGCGTTTGGGCCTTCATCGCCCTCATGCCATCGCTCCTCACGGTGTATTCCTATTTTCTGCACGCGACCCTCCTCATCCCTCTGATTGGATTGGGGCTTTGGATGACGGGTCGCTACCTGCGCAAAGGCGGGCGACTCCCTTTGCTTTGGGCCACGCTCGTCTGGACGCTGGCTCTCATGACCAAGCAGACCGCCTTGCCCCTCGCCTTCCTCTGCCTCTCCTACAGTTGGTGGCAAAAGTCCCGTCGGCCAAGCGATCTGGTCTTAGCTGCTGGGCTCATGGCCGCCCTCCTTTTGCCGAACGCCTTTCGCACCCAAAGTATCCTAGGCTTCCCGGCTCCTTTGGGCACGGGTTGGATCGCCAAGCTCCAGTACCAAGCCGACCAGAAACACATCCGCGTCTACTGGGACAACAAGGTCTATCAGTTTTCTTCGCCCAGTTGCTACGTCGCTCCCTTCTCGCCGTTCAACGATTGGCGTATCCGTACCGCCCGGGAGGAATCTGTCTACACCACCAGGATTAAGTCTTTCCACGGTGAGCAAGACTGGCTGGACGCCTATGAGAAACTCCACACGTCTTGGCCGCGCTGGTTCGAACGTTGGGGAGAGAACATGCTGCTTTTTCTCTTTGCCCCCTCTTGGCCAGAAGCCCATGAGCATAGCGCCATTGGGCGATTGAATTTGCTCAACCGCTGGCTTTGGGCTCCGCTGCTTCTTGTGGTCTTAATCGGCAATGCTTGCTTCTTCTGGCAGCGCAAGTTTCACCTCATCCCAGCCGCCACCACCCTTCTGGCGCTAGCGCTCCTGTTCCAAAACACCTACCCGATGGAAGGCCGTTACCGCAAACCGCTCGAGCCGCTTTTGGTCCTCAACTTGGTTTGGCTGGCAGGGGCTAATCTACGCCGAAAAGACCCAGCACGGCACCTACAACCTGTTGAACGAGAACAAGCGCCCACCGTTTAGGCCCTGGTGAAGTCCCCCTTACACATGCCGAATCCCGCCTCCCAGACACTACCAAATGAGGATCTGGTGATAGGTCACCCCACCAAACCGATGGGAAGAAAACGTTCCGTCTGTCTTCTCTCGCTTACGTTTCTCTTTGCCCTTGGTGCAATCCTTCTCTGGTGGAGTACGCAACCATTCTCACAAGACGTGATCATCACAACAGGTGGTGAATCCCATCCCCGCACGGGATTTCCTGCTTTCAAAATCGGCGCACCACCCGGTCCCTACGAAATCACCTTTGATCTCACTTTAGGTGATCTCCACCCCACCTCCTATCTTTTCTATGCCGATGATGAACTGCGTGGTCTCGTCGTTAATGGCCAGAAAGTACACTCCACAAAGTTTCCCATCCGTGGACGGGTCCATGGTCAATCCATCGACCTCGCCAACTATCTACAACCAGGTCAGAACCAGATAGAAGCCCAGCTCGACAACAGCTTTGGCAATGCCAGTTTGCACTTTTACCGCTCCCCCACAGACTGGCTTTCCCTCATCATCATCAGTCTTGGCGTTGTCTCCATCATTCTCTTTTGCACGTGGCTCCACCACGTCTGGCCCCATGCTTTCAACAGGCCACTAACCTTGCTGCTTGCCGCTGCTAGCCTGCTTCGTCTCTATTATTGGTGGCTCAATCCCTACTTCATCCGTTCCTATGATGCGGGCGGACATCTCAGCTACATTCTGTATGTTGCAGAACACTGGGAATTAGCTCCGCTGAACGCCGGCTGGGAGACCTTTCAACCTCCGCTCTACTACAGCATTACGGGCGCCCTGGCAGCTTTCCCTCATTACCTCGGCGTCCCTTGGGAAGGCACCTTTGCGGTTTTGAGCTTCAGTTCGCTTTGCTTTTCCTTGATCTTCCTCTTGTTGGCAGTCTGGGTCGCCACGCTCTTGTTTTCGAGCGCGAATGATGAGCGACGCTATTGGCTGGTTGGTATTGTCGCGATCATTCCTGCCATTGTCTATTACACCACGCGCATTTCGAACGACTCCCTCTTTGCGGTGGTCAGTATCGCGTGGTTGGGCTGCCTACTACATTTTTGGAAACAGAGGAGCTGGGTCGCCTGGATCGGGGCGATGGTGCTTGCCTCGTTGAGTCTTTGGGTCAAAACCAACGGCATCATCTTCCTGCCGATAAGCGTGCTCACGCTTTTCTTCCTACCCGCCGTAAACTGGAAGGCCAAGCTGGACCGCCTTTACGTCGCCGCCCTTATCTTTGGTTTTATCGCGGGACCACTCCTCATGGCCAAGATCCTCCAAGCCACCGACAGCTCCAACTTCGTCGTGGGCAACATTCACTTACTCGGCGATTCATTGCGCTTCCAACCAACTATCTGGAACTTTGTGACTTTCAACCCGTGGGAAATTGTTGAGCATCCCTACAATAATTCGAGGTTAAGTGCCCCCCGTTCTGATCTCTTTTGGGAATTCTACTTCCGCTCTGCCTTCTTTGGTGAATGGAAGATCGCGCCCTCCCTTCTTTTACTAGGGCGTTGCATACTGGCGCTGAGCCTGCTTCTCCTTCCTTTTCTCGCTTACGGAGCGTGGACCTCTTGCCGCAACAAACCGCACCTCGGCATCCCACTCTTGATCACCGTCACCTTGATTCTAGCTGCACAACTCGCCTGGGTTATCCGCCACCCCGTTACTCCTTCGCAAGACTTCCGCTTCTTTATTTTCCTCGTGCTTCCCTACGCCTACTTCATTCTAGCAACGCTTCCGAACTACCCGCTCCACCTGAAGAACGCCCTACGTATCTGCCTCGTTCTCTTTATCTTCGGTTGTGCTCTCTACTTGGGCCTTTTGCCGCAACTGTGAGATTTGCTGATTGCTAGGAATCTCGAAATTCTTCTAAAAATTTTTGAAAACTACTAGAGAGCTTGATTAAAGCCTCTCCTACTTCCGCTTCATGATCCCAAAAATAAACATGATCCTTCACTATACCATTTACACCTAAACAAATTCTATTCCCTCCCCAGTCGACAGCAATCGGAATGACTTCTCTGGGAAGTTCATCGATTAAGAATTTTCTTTCACTCTGCAACCCATCAGGCCGCGATTCATCAATAGAAAAAAATCGCCTAACCTCCACCTCAACATCTTTCGTCACAAAGCATGACGGCGAAGGAGAACCTCCATTGTATTTCACCAAAAAATCAACGTATGCAGAAGGCAGAAGCGCATCAATCTCGCGCTCAAAACGCTCTATTTCCAACTTAGAAACCGATCGCCCACTTTCTGAAATTACTAAATGACTCATGCGACTCGTCTAGATTACATAAGACGGAAACCCATTCCCACATGCTTTTCTAGATGAATCACAACCGCGGATCGACGGGTTCGGATTCCAGGGCCAGGACACCAAAGACGCATTCGTGGGTGCGGCGCAGCGGCTCGTGCCGGACAAAGCGCTCGAGAGCTTCCATCCCCAAGGCGAACTCCCGGACAGCAAGGCTACGCTTGGCTCCAAGGCCACGTTGACGCAGACGCTCCAGGTTCTTGGTCTCGGTGTACTCGGGACCATAGATGATCCGCAAATACTCTTGGCCGCGCACCTTAATCGCCGGTTGAAGCAAACCACGCCGCCCTTTCTTGATGAACTCCCAGGGCTTGACCACCATGCCTTCCGAGCCGGCAGCCGTTCGCTCCTCCCACCAGATGGCAGCATCCGCCTGCGCCTTCTCATCTGTCGTTCCAACAATAAGTCGGGGCGTCGGAGTGAGAACACCACCAGCGGCACACAATCGGTCAAGAATATCCAAGTGCCAACCGTGGTCGCGCTCCATGTAGACACCACGCTCTCCAGCCAGCACGTGGAAAGGCGCCATTTTCAGGTCGCGGACACTTTCCACCTTCCAGCAGTAACGCTGGTACGCGTTGGTGTAGCCAGCCAGATCTGTTTGGCGGTTAGCTTGCTCGGCCACGACTTCGGAAAGAGAGTCTACCAATTCCGGTCGCCCGTTGGCTTGGTCCAAGAGACGGGAATAATCCTCCAAAGCCGCCCGACCAGCCGCCCCAACAGCGGCGTATTGCTGGCGAATCAGATCGCCGGCTTTCGCACTCCAGGGCATGATTTCGGCATCAAGACACAGCCAATCGGTCTCCAGCTCCTCCCACAACTTGGCCTCATCAGCGGCCTCACGAACGAGTTGAAGCAGCTCATCTTGCCAGCTTGATTTTGAGGCGTTGAAGAAAGGGCGACCAGTGCGCGTGTAGATCGAACCCGGACCCGGCTCAGGCAGGCCGAAACGCTTGCGAGCAACTTCATCATCACGCGTCACCACCACAATCGCGCGGCTTCCCATGTGCTTTTCCTGGCAAACCACACGGTCAATGCCGGCATTCCGATAATAGGCGAAGGCTTCTTCGGGACGTTCCAGATACCCATCCCGGTTGGAAGTTTCACAAGGCGACATGGTTGGCGGCAGGTAAACCAGCCAACGAGGATCCACCGCGAATCGGCTCATCACCTCCAGCGCCGCCGCAGCATTTTCTTCTCGAATGGTAATACTGTGCGTCGTGCGCGTGGTGAGGATGCGCTTGCCCGAGACGTCAGAAAGATCGAGGAGATCATCCGCGACTTGTTGCCCCGACGGCGCTTGCTCTTCGGCTTGGAAAGGCTTAGCCGGCTGGGCATAAGTCTCTTTGGCCGACACGGAAACCAGTTCCTTCTCCGGCCACCTTAAGGCAGTAAGCTTGCCGCCAAAGACACAGCCCGTATCGATGTTGATGGTATTGTTCAACCACTCCGGCTCCGGGACGGGGGTGTGTCCGTAGACAACAGCGGCATCGCCGCGATAATCCTGTGCCCAGTTGTAACGTACCGGTAGGCCGAATTCATCCGTTTCCCCCGTCGTTTCGCCATAGAGGGCAAACTCCCGAACCTTGCCAGAGCCGCGACCCTGCATCTCCTCCTTCATGCCGGCATGGGCAATCACCAGCCGCCCCGCATCCAGCACATAGTGGCTGACGAGCGAATCCATAAAGTCCGCCGCTGCTTGGCTAAAGCCCGGTTGAC
>CAWUJC010000056.1:0-8850 GCA_963922355.1 uncultured bacterium
GACGATATCGCCCAAGCGCGTGGAGATCACCGCCACGTCATCCGGCATGGGATCGGGCGCTTGAATGGTGCGCACTTCCTCACCGCGGAAGGTTTCGGTCGTTGGCGTCACCGTCTCTTCCACCACGTCGGAAGTGGTCTCTTTGACCTCATCGACAGCATCCGATGCCATCTCATCCAGCGCGGGCACTTTGACGTCGTCGCGCATGGCCAGCTTGGTGTCCTCCATGGCACTATCTGCGACATCAACCGTCTCGTTCGTCGTTTCGGTAACGGCCTCGGTCGCTGAATCGACCGTATCACTTACGTTTTGGGCAGGAGTTTCGGCCACCTCGCTAACCATTTTCTCTGCTTCACTTGCCACGTCACTGGCGGCGGTTTCAATCGTGTCCGCGGCCTCCTCGGCGGTTGACTCCACCGCGTCCGTCATGTCGGCAAGAAGAGATTCCGTTTTCGGTTGAGTCACGTCAGCCACGTCTGTGGAAGCCGTTTCCTTGACGACGTCTACTGCCTCAGCTTGCGTCTCTTCCACCACACTGGTCACGCTTGCGGCGGTCTCCTCCATGGAGGGAGTGTCCGCCTCCACCGTCTCATTCGCAGCAGTCATCACGTTCTCTGCCTGCTCCGTCACCTCCGTCACGCCAGCCAAGTCCACGTTCGGCGTCTCGATCGTCGGGGCTTGTTCCGCAGCGCTTTCCACGACATCGGAGGCCGTTTCCATGACCTCACTGTTGACGGCTTCCGGCGCGACCGGCTCGGGCGAGGCAACGGCATCTCCCACCGTTGCACTGGCGGCGGACTCGGCAGTCTCTTCCGCTCCGTCGCTGATCATCTGCTGCAGCTGCTCCTGCATGGAAGCGGTGCTCGGGCCGTCACCGGCTCCGGGCGGTGCGGTGTCATCCCCATAAAGCGTCGAAGGCTGACTTTCCGGGGGGAGAACTTCCTCTGTTTTACCGGCTAAGGTCTCCCCGGGCTCTGAGGCGGCAACCTGTTGCTTCGCGACAGAAGCAGGGTCGTCCGGAATGACCTGTTCTTCGGCCGGAGCCCCCTTCTGCGCGACCGGCAGGTCGACGGGAGCCTCCGGCGGCGGGGTGGTGCCGGCTTCGCTTGCCATGTTCTGCATCTCGCTGGCCAACTGTGCGTCGGCCGAAGCTTCCGCTTTCGTCGGGTCCTTCCCCACCGTGACTTCGGGCACGGTCAGCTCCGTCGGTCCAGGCGCTTCGGCGGTCGAGGTTTCGCTTTCGCTCGGCAAAATGGTTCGATCGGTCTCGGTCTTTCCGTCCGCCAGCTTGGTCTGCGTCACCTCTTCCAAGGCCGATTCCGTCTTGGTTTGAGACGTCACGACCGGGAGGCCCTGGATTTCCGTCGGCGCGTTAGCTTCAGTGGCCTCCTGCTGAATGGTCTGAGCGAGGGACTGACCACCACCGGTAATTTCCTTTTGCTGATCAGCGGCTTGCTCCATCTGCGCAATGGCCGACTTCACATCAGCCGAAGTACCACTCTGCTGGACGGCTTGGCTGGCGGTTTCGGAGACGACTTGCTGCTTCTTGTCAGCCGGTAAATCCTTGGGGTCCATCGGCTCAATGTCCGCGTTGGCCAACTGGTCCAAATCAAACGAACTCTTGAGGCTATCTGAGGCCGAAGCCCCGGGCACCAACTGCTCGCCCTCGTTCTCAGCGACGTAGGGTTCCTGCCCCTGCTGGCCGTCCGGCATGCCCCGGCCTTCTTCTTGGGTGATGCTCCGATCCGGCATTCCTTCCTCTTGCGCCAGCGAATACTCATCCTCGGCCGCACTACGCGGGAGAAAGTCGTCGTCACTTGAAGCCTCATCCGGTTCGTAATTCGTGGCCACCGCGCCGCCCGTGCCCAGCAAGGCACCGCGGTTATACTGCACGGTGTTGTCGCTCTGCGCGACGAGCGTGTAGCGCTTCTGCTTCTTGACCACGCGCGGCTTCTCACCACTGCCGTCCTGACTGTACTCCGCAGCCATACGTGGCCGCGCCGCACAACCCGCCAGGCTAACCAGCAAGGCCAGAGTCAAAAGGGTTCGCCAAGACATCACGCTGCCACTCCTTCTATAGCCAAAGGAGGCGAAATGATTTCCCATGCTTTACCGTCCAAATCCAACTTGCGCCCCAGTTCGGCAGAAGCCCGTTTGACGTAAGCAAGGGCAAGCGTGCTTTCCGCCTCCGGCGAATAAGCGACACTCGTCACGGTCGCGACTTTGCTTTCACCGTCAAACAACGAGTCCCCCGTCGTGATATTCTGGTCCGGCCCAAGCAAGCAGCAAAGCTGCCGGTTCACATGTCCGATGCTCTTAATCCGCGCAATGGTCTCCTGACCAACGTAACAGCCCTTGGTGTAGCTGATGCCAAAGCGGTCGTAACCAGCTTCCGGTGGCAGAGTCTTCTCGTCCAACTCCGCCCCCCAAGCCGGCAAAGCATGCTCGAGTCGCAGCGCTTCAGCCGCGGTGGAGACACCGAGCGATTCTTGCATGGTCGCTTGCCCCGCTTTGAACCAGACGTCGGCTCCGGACCAACCAAAGCGATATGGATTCACACAAGACCATTGGGCGCTGTTGGTCTGCCCTTCGTGATTGAAAACATGCCAGACCTCCCACTCGTCGGTCACCTCCGTCAGCTCACAATCATCGGCGATCAGATACATATCCAGCCGTTGTCCGAGCGAGTCTTGCAAGGTACGCGGCGCCGTGATCCAAAACGCTTCATTCCCGACGTTGATCCAGATATCGCCCTGCATCCGCCCTTTCGACGAGCAAACCGCCGCGCGGCGGGTCTCCCCTACTTCCAGATCGGCCACCTGGTTGGTGATTTGGCCATTCAGCCAGCGCACGCGATCGGGCCCGGTCAAACGCCAGACGGCGAGATCGAGCTTCAACGCGACGGGCTGGCCGTCGCGAATCGCCTGGTAGCTGGGAATTTCCATGAGAACGCCGAAATTACAGGCTTTTCACCAAAAATTCGATAGTATTTCGCGGAAAAGGAGTTACAACGCCATTTCGCATGAATCCCTCCCCCTGGAAACTACAGCCGCCAGAGCCCCCTGGCCAAGCAGTTGACGAAGCTTGGATGCGCCAAGCGCTCGCCCTGGCCGAGGAATCCTATGCCGAGGGAGAGGTACCGGTGGGCGCGATCATTGTGCGCGCAGGTGAAATCATCGCCCAAGGGCGGAATCACTGTGAAAAACGCAAAGACGCCACCGCGCACGCCGAGTTCCTCGCCATGCAGCAGGCGCAAGCCGTGCTGGGTGATTGGCGACTGACGGAATGCACCCTTTACGTGACCAAGGAGCCTTGCCCGATGTGCGCCGGGGCCATCTTAAACACGCGGCTCGGACGACTGGTCTTTGGCATGGGTGATCCCAAGGCGGGGGGAACTGGCGGGGCGATCAATATTTTACGCCTTCCCGGAATTAACCATGAGACCGCGATCACGTCGGGCGTGCTAGAGGCCGAAACGCTGGAGATCGTGCAACGGTTCTTCAAAGAAGCGCGGAAGAAAAAAGCCGAGACGCGCAAGTAAGCGCCGTCTTTTTCCAGCAAGCTATAGATCCTTTGCTGTCCGCCGAAATTCCCCGCCGACGAAGGGCGTCCAAATCCAAATCAAAAGCACCACCACCAAGATTCCGTGCAACAGAATGATGGTCTGAGAAAACATGTCTTCTGCCAAAACGGTGAAGGCTAGATAGGGAAACACCGCCAAATAGAGGACGGCACAAGCCGTGTAGACTAGGCGAGCCCAGCGGTAAAAGTGGAACAAGCCATAATAAGAGGCCAGATAGCCCAGCTGAAAGAAGAGGTAAAGCCCGATGGCAGAACCTCGGGTGAAAAATTCGATCCAGCTGGGCGCCGGCGCAGGCCCGGTCATGGGGGTCGGTTCTGCAAAAATTCCGGGAAGTTGAAACCGGAAGAACGGATAAAACCAAACCACAACAGCCATCAAAACCACAGCATGGTAGAGCAGACGGCGGAGGCGAATGGGCATACGAAAACCTAGATAGGCCCTGGCACGACTACAACGCCTCTTTGCTGATGCCGCGGAACTGGTGCTGCAACGGGTTCGACCACATGGCCATGACCAAGGCCCCTTCCATCATGGCAATGGCATAGCCCAACAAATACTGCGGCAGAGACTGGAGAACCGGAAAGGGAATGAGAATCAGCAACAACACGCCGGTAAGCAAGGAAAGGCAGTACACATAGCGTCCCCAGGAATGAAACAGCATGAGGCCAACAACGCCTGCTAACTGCAGGAGTGACACAAAAATGAGCCCGGCCAGAAAGAGCAACGCCTTCAGGGGATCCGCATTAAAAATCTGCTCAAGCAGCGCTTCATAGACCTCGTCCAGCTCAAGGTGGCCGCTGCCCGGCTGCGTGATGAGCCCCCACGTCAGCATCCCCATGCTGATAAAGAAGGAGACCAATACCAGAATGCGAAACGTATTCTGGGTCATGACAAAAGGGAGGAGGAAGGCTTACCCGCGGCGCTTTTTCTTCACGCCGATCATCGCGACCGAGCGAGCGATCAACATCTGCGCTTCGTCGGCGGCATCATCGTCGAGCGTCTCATCGCGCAGGGCGGCTTCGGCTCGTTCGATCGCCTTCTGCACTTCGGCTTCGTCGATCTCGGCGGAGTCGACCGCGCCTTCGGTCATGACGTTGACTTGGTCTTGCAGGATTTCGGCAAAGCCTTCGCCCACGGCCAAGTACTTCTCCGAACTGCCCTGGACGATCTTCAACTCACCGGGTTTGATCATCTCCATCACCGCCGTGTGCATCGGCTTGATGTCGATTTCGCCTTCGTCCCCAGGCAGGCAAACTTCGTTGACTTGGCCTTCGAAGATCGGCCCTTCCGGGGTAACAATCGTGAGTTTAAAGTCCGCCATGACGGGAGCAGGTAAGGGGTCGCTGGGTCAGAAATTTACTTGGACAAGACGGTATCGAGGCCGCCCTTCATGTAGAAGTCGTTCTCCGGCACGTCGTCGAGCTCACCGTCGAGGATCTGCTTGAAGCCTTTGACGGTTTCTTCGATGGACACGTAAACACCTGGGCTGCCGGTGAAGACTTCAGCCACGTGGAACGGCTGGCTGAGGAACTTCTGGATCTTACGGGCGCGGTACACCGTCTGCTTATCCTCGGGGCTCAATTCGTCCATCCCGAGAATGGCGATGATGTCCTGCAAGTCCTTGTAGCGCTGGAGCACGCCTTGCACGCCACGGGCGACGGCGTAGTGCTCTTCACCAACCACTTCCGGCGCAAGGGCCTTGGAGGTCGAGGCGAGCGGATCCACCGCCGGGTAAATCCCTAACTCCGCGATGGAGCGCTCCAACACGATGGTGGAGTCGAGGTGGGCGAAGGTGTTGGCCGGGGCAGGGTCAGTCAAGTCATCCGCCGGCACGTACACGGCCTGGAAGCTGGTGATCGAGCCGTTCTTGGTCGAGGTAATACGCTCCTGCAAGTCGCCCATTTCGGCGGAAAGCGTCGGCTGGTAACCCACGGCGGAAGGCGTGCGGCCCAGGAGGGCGGACACTTCGGAACCGGCCTGGGAGAAGCGGAAGATGTTATCCACGAAGAGCAACACGTCCTGGTTCTTCTCGTCGCGGAAGTACTCGGTCATGGCCAAGCCAGAAAGCGCCACGCGCAGACGGGCACCCGGGGGCTCGTTCATCTGGCCGTACACCAGGGCGACCTTGGAGTCCTCGATCTTTTCCTGGTTGATCACGCCGGCTTCGCTCATTTCGTTGTAGAGGTCGTTCCCTTCACGGGTACGCTCACCCACCCCGGCGAAGACGGAGAAACCACCGTGGCCCTTGGCGATGTTGTTGATCAGCTCCATGATGACGACGGTCTTGCCGACGCCGGCACCACCGAAGGCGCCCACCTTACCGCCCTTGGTGAAGGGGCAGATCAGGTCAATAACTTTAATGCCGGTCTCGAGGATCTGAGCCTCGGTATCCTGGTCGGTCAAGGCCGGAGCAGAACGGTGAATCGGGTAGTACTTGTCGGCCTTGACCGGGCCGCGCTCGTCCACCGGGTTGCCCAGCACGTCGAACACACGACCCAGAATACCTTCGCCGACCGGCACGGAAATCGGAGCGCCGGTGCCCGTCACCGTCATGCCGCGCTTCAACCCTTCGGAGGAGCTCATGGCGATGGCGCGAACCCAGCCTTCGCCCAGGTGCTGCTGCACTTCCAGGGTCAAATGGTTCTTCTCACCTTCCAAGTCGTACTCCACGGTCAGAGCGTCGTAAATTTCCGGGATGTCGGCCTGGGCAAATTCGACGTCCACGACGGGGCCGATGACCTGGACGATTTTTCCTTGGGTTGTTTTAGCAGTTTCCATGACGGTGTTGGGTTGGCTTAGAGGGGGTTGTTTTAGAGTTTCGGCGGCGCGAATTAGTCGAGCGCCATTTGGGCGGTGGTGATTTCGAGTAGCTCGGTGGTGATGGCGGCCTGACGCAGCTTGTTGTATTCGAGCGTCAGGTCCTTGATCATTTGCTTGGCGTTGTCGGTCGCGTTCTTCATGGCGACCATTCGAGCGCTGTGCTCGCTCGCCTTGCTGTCGAGCAACATTTGGTAGAAGCCCATGTGCACGATATACGGAAGGAGCTTACCCATCAGGATATCGGGAGCGGGTTCAAACTTGTAATTGCGGGGCTCGGGCTTTTCCGGAATTTCCTTCCCGAAGGTCTGCAGACCGAGCGGCAGAAGCGGCACGCATTCCGGTTCCTGGCGGATGGTGTTGATGAACCGGTTGTAGTAAACGTCCACGGCATCGAGTTCCTTATCCAGGAATTTCTCAATCAAAAACTGGCTGATGCGGCGGCTGTCGCGGAAGGGGAAGTTATCCTTCACTTCAAAGTCGCCCACCCCTTCCCGCGGCGTGCGAGCCAGGAACTGGCGTCCCTTCCGGCCCACGGTGATGTAGACGATGTTCTCTTTCTTCTCGTCGTGGTCGTTGTTGACGTTACGCAACAAGTTGGAATTGAGCGGACCGCAGAGCCCGCGATCGGAGGTGATCACGATCTTGCCCACGTTCTTGCGCTCCCGGCGCTCGACCAGCGGATGGGCAAAGTCATTCACCACCAAGTCATCGCGCAGGTTGGTCGCGATGTGCTCCATCATGTCCATGTAGGGATGGCCGGCGAGCGCCTGCTGCTGCGCTTTGCGCATGCGGGAGGCCGCTACCATCTGCATCGCCTTGGTGATCTGGGCGGTGTTCTTGACCGACTTGATGCGTCGGCGGATGTCGCGGGTGGAGGGCATGATTCAGAGGGAGTCGTCGTTAACCGTCAGTCCTGACTTACGCCGTGTAAGAGGAGGAGAAGTTCTCGAAGGCCTCCTTGAGCTTGCCTTCGATTTCGTCGTCCACCTTGCCGCGCTCGCGGATGAGGGCCAGCGTGTCTTCGGCACGGGCTTTGAGAAATTCGTAAGCCTTGTCCTGGAAGTCGCCCACCTTGTCGACCGCGATCGGGTCGACGAAGTCGTTTTGCATGGCCCAGAGAACGGCCACCTGGAGCTCGACCGGCACCGGGTTGTACTGGTTCTGCTTGAATAGCTCCACGATGCGAGCGCCGCGGTCGAGGAGCTTCTTGGTGTCGGCGTCGAGATCAGAACCGAACTGAGCAAAGGCGGCGAGTTCGCGGTACTGAGCCAGCTCGCCCTTGATCTTACCGGCCACCTGCTTCATCGCCTTGATCTGGGCAGCCGAACCCACGCGGGAAACCGAGAGACCCACCGAAATGGCCGGGCGAATACCCTGGTAGAACAAGTCCGTTTCCAGGTAGATCTGACCATCAGTAATGGAGATGACGTTCGTCGGAATGTAGGCGGACACGTCACCGGCCTGCGTTTCGATGATCGGCAGCGCGGTCAGCGAACCGTTCCCGGCTTCCTTGCTCAGACGAGCCGAACGCTCGAGCAAACGGCTGTGCAGGTAGAAGACGTCACCCGGATAGGCTTCGCGGCCGGACGGGCGCTTCAGCAAGAGCGAAACTTGGCGGTAAGCGACGGCGTGCTTGGAGAGATCGTCGTACACGATGAGCGCGTCCATGCCGTTGTCCATGAACCACTCACCCATGGCGGCACCGGCGAACGGCGCGATGTACTGCTGGGTAGCACTGTCGCTGGCCGAGGCCACGACGACAATCGTGTAATCCAGGGCACCGGTCTTTTCCAGGGTGCCCAGCACGCGGGCAATGTTGGCGCGCTTCTGGCCGACCGCCACGTAAATGGAGTACATCGGGCGGAAACCTTCCTTGCCCTCGTTGGCCTTGTTGATGTTGGCCTGATTAATGATGGTGTCGATCGCGATGGTGGTCTTCCCCGTCGCGCGGTCCCCAATGATCAACTCGCGCTGGCCACGGCCAATCGGGATCATGGCGTCCACCGGCATGATGCCTGTCTGCACCGGCTGGGAAACACTCTGGCGCTTAATGATGCCAGGGGCGATTTTTTCCACCGGGTACGTTTCGCTGGAGTCGATCGGGCCCTTGCCGTCGAGCGGCTCGCCCAGCGCGTTCACCACGCGGCCAAGGAGTCCTTTGCCCACCGGCACGCTCAGCAGCTTACCGGTGGTCTTACAGCCTTCGCCTTCTTTAATGGAGCCGAAGTCGCCCAAGATGATGGCGCCGACTTCCGTTTCTTCCAAATTCAAGGCGAGGCCGGTCGCACCGCTGTCGAACTCGATCATTTCGTTGAGGGCGACGTCGGTGAGGCCTTCAATCTTGGCCACACCGTCGGAAATTTCGCGGACGGTGCCGACGTTGCTTTTGGCGACACCAGCTTTAAGGGTGCCGATCTGCTGTTCGATTTCTTCGAGGAGGGTGCTCA
>CAWUJC010000057.1:0-8784 GCA_963922355.1 uncultured bacterium
TTATAATTGTTTATTAATATTAAATTTATTTAATTTTTTTGTCTTTTTATTTTTTTATAAAAAAAAGACTTAAGTCCTGGCCGGTTTTAAATGCAACAGGTGGCCGGACTTTGCATTAAAACCCTGTCGGGTTTTAATGCAAACTTACAGCTAGCTTGATTCATTTACTGATACACTCTCAATGAGCACATTATCTATATAGTAGACGATGTCGGCGTTCCGGCGAAGCTGGAGAAAAAGTCGCAAAGAATTGATCTGCCCCTCTGAATTTTTCTTATGCCGCATTCCAGATGACAAATTGCCATCAAGGCCAACCTTCATGTCAAACTGCTCACCTCCAGGAGCAGGCAACTGCCACACGAAGCGTTGCCATTTTGCATCTGAGCCTGCCGTTAGAGATTTGGTGAATAACTTATTCCTATTTCCGGGGCCCTGGTCGATAAAGTCGTTGGCTATACGCATGGTTTGATGGACGCGATATTTACCCTCAGCATCGGACGCTTGCAGGTTTAGGCTGCCCGCGTCGTAAGAAGCTTGAAAGAAATCAAATGAGATTCGAATGAGGCTGTTGCATTGCGATTTGAATCGAAATTCAATCAAAGGTTTCCAGGCGTGTTGTTGCCCTTCTGCTCCGGCGATGATGAGCGCTTTGTTACTTTCAGCCTCTGAGCCAAGTTCAACTAGCTCCGCCTTAAAATCTTTGTAGGGCTGAAAGTTAAGTCGGGCGCTCTTGCCTTTAGGCGGGGATTCGAAGTTGCTTTGGAACAGGACTACACCAGTTGGTCTTGGCAGCGGAAGGGGATTGGGGGGCGGTTGAGGCGCAGGCTCTTGTTTTAAAGGAGAAATAACCTGCTCACCCTTTGGTTGGGTGGCGGATATCGTTTCTGGAGCGGCTTCCGTAGCGCCTTGCTGTTCCAGGCAGGCACACATGAGGAAACCCAAAATAGTGAACACAACCGTGAAGTTATAAGTTGAAGGGCGTGTCATGGACTCTTTTTCACGAGCTCGAGTTGCCACTGATAGAGGGAAGGAACTGGTGGCCTCTGAGGTTCAATGTTTTCATCTGGCAACAATTGGTTGCCGCTGTCTTGAGCAAGTTTGGCATGGCCTTCAAAGAGCATATTTTTGGAGTTTCCGATGTTTCCAATCAAGCTGTTCTCTAGGCAATCATTGGATTCAAAGTTAAAGATAGGCTGTGCAGCATTTTTTAGATCAAAGCTATTATGTAGAAATAGATTGTTTGAAGCGTTGTTTCTCAAGACGACTCCAGGACCGTTCTGAATGTAAAAATAGTTGTAGGCGATGGTCCACCCATCAACACTTCCGCCAAAGTAGATGCCGGCCCGAGGAGACTTAAAACGATTATTCCAGAGAACGTTCCTGGGGCCGCCTCCAGGTCCATGAATGGCCACTTCGGGTTTTTGGACAAAAACGGCATAGCCATAGCTGCCGGTACCACGTTTGGCGTCGATTGTGCATTGCTCGACCAGGTTTTCCGGAGGCCACTGCATGTGGTAGTTGAGGTCGCTGCTGTAGAAGGTGGAATCCCGGATGACATTTCCACTCGCGCCGGCTTGAATGACGGGGGCATGGCGTAGCCCAGTTGCCTTGATGCGTTGGTAGAGCATGTCACATGAACCCGAGAAGCCGAGGTAGCCTGTGCCGCCCCCGCCGCGATACCAGGCCTCGTTGAATTCACTGTCCTCGACTTGCCCTTGCTTGCCGCTAAAGGAGAGCGGATTCCTTCCTGCTTTCTGGACGCGTATGCCCTTGACCCAGCAGTGGAGCGCCTCAGAAAAGAGGATCCCGTCGATCCACTGCTTGGAGGTATGCTCTAAGGTTAAGTCTTCGATGCCGGAGCCTCGAATGGGACGACGGCCGTAAACGGACGGCTTGTCGACGAGAGGAAAATCGATGCGTAAAGGCTGGTTGATTCGGATGATGTTCCCTTGCACCTCCTTGACGATTAGACGCTGTTTGCGGGGGATGTCCTTGCGCCAACTTCCAATGCTTTCTACAAAGCGGGGTGTTGACTCTGCTTCGAGAATAACGAGATCGCCTTCTTTGAACGGGCTGGGTTGATTCAACACGAGGGTCAAATCGCCGCGTTTGCCGTCTTGGGCTAAGCTCCGCTTCCCTCGATATATCGAACGCCGGTCACCCACAAAAGCGATGCTGGCCACTTTGGGGGAGTCAACGTGCTCACCGGGGACGACTGCCCCCTGTAAGTCAAAAATGACCTGAAGAGTCGAACTACTGGTCGTGCCGTCCCATCGAGTCGCCACAGATTTGATCATGGCGGGCCCTTCCTCAATCTTATTGGAGAAATGAGCAATCGGCAGCTTGAGATCAAAACGGTTTCCGCCGCTGTAATCGGGCCCCCTTTCATAGAGCATGGTGTCACCTACCCAAATTTGATGTCGTTTTAGTCGCCGGGTATGGACGTGGCTTTCTATAAAGTCGTTGCGGGTGACGGTTTGACCGTTTTTGAGACCAACCAGCCTGACTTCACCCGGACGTAAAGCATAGGTGAAGAGAATTTTTGTCTCCTCCATTCCAGCTCCGCGAAGGACAATACTGTTGCTCTTGATGGTGAGGGGGCGCTCCATCTGGTAGGTCCCCGCATCAAGTTGGAGGGCACCACCACCTTTGGAAGTCAGATATTTGATTCCGGCATCCAAGGCATCGTCATCGGGCAGATCATCGTCGGGAAATCCACCAAATTCGCTGAGCTTGGCCGCCGTCGGAACCTCAGGAATGCCCCCCGGAATTCCCGCAAAGGTGAAGTTTGGGACGAGGTTGCCATCGGGGTCGGGGAGATCTGCCTGCAACTTCATTTCCGGCGAGGCATGAGCAGACGTCGTCACCCACAAGCTGAGGGCGGAGAGAAGACCTAAACATGCTAATCTGGCAGCTAAAGTATTCACGGAGGTAGTTGGAGGAAGGGGAAAATGAGTTCCGTGGAGCACCGCCGCACGAGGATTTCGTTGCTGATGGGGAGGGGGAATGCTAGTTACCAATTGTCGACTGCGTCCATCGTGCCTGCTCGTGGAGCTTGCAAAAAGAAAGAGTCCTGCAAAGCGTTGCGGCGAGGTGTAGATTAATCACTCAGAAACCGATGAGCAAGGTTGGCTACTGGTGAGCGTTGTCATCCCGGATAGCGCTTTGCGTTTCATTTTCGCCTTTCCCACTCATGTCTGACGCCCCACGAGAGACCAATATTTCCCTTCGGCAGGTAGCCCAAAGCGCTGGCGTTTCTGTGGCGACAGTGAGTCGCGCTTTGCGGAATGATCCCAACGTCAAAGAAAAGACACGAAAAAAAGTCGAGCTAGTGGCCCAGAACATGGGCTACCGCCCAAATCCGATGGTCAAGAGCTTGATGGCAGCACAAAAGCGCCGCCGCTCGGCAGGGGAACTAAGGGCTAATATCTGCTGGCTGAATGGCCATCCGATGAAGGACTTCTGGCACAGCTTCACAAATATCAAACATATGATTGAAGCGGCCCGGGATCGAGCGCACGACCTCGGCTATGGCTTTGAAGAAATTTGGGAAAGAGAGCCAGGGATGAGCGACAAGCGATTTCGAAGCATCGCCTATGCGCGCTATGTGCAGGGGATTCTGGTCCCCGGCACCCTTTCGACTTTGGCTCCCGGTGCCATTAACTGGGATGACTATGCCGTCGTGTGTATCCGCGATAGAAGTGCAGGCCAGTTGGAGTGGAACCGCTGCAGCGCCTCTTCTCGCCGGAATGTTGAAATCGCCTATGAGCATCTCTATGACCTGGGCTATCGCCGCATTGCCTTCTGTGGCAGCGACGTTATCCGTGACGCGGAGATGGCACGGGAGTTGAAGAAGTTTAATGCCGGAAAAGCAGAAGCCCGCGGCTTGGTGCTACGGGGCGGCATGAAGGCTCAAGTTGCAGGATTTATGTCGAGCCAAGCTTACGTGCATAAGGATGATCATGTCTGGCCATTTCTTTTTGATGGCTCCCCCCATGGAGATTTAAGCCCCTTAGTGACTTGGTTACGGCGAGTTCGACCCGAAGCCGTCATCACAAACGGAAGTAGAACCATGGATGCTTGCCAACTGGCAAGGTTGAGGGTTCCCAAGGATATCGCGTTGGCCCACATCAATATTGATGATGATGTCGAAGGTTGGGCCGGGATTAAATCAAGCGCCAGTCAAGAGGGCCGGGCCGCCGTGGACATGCTTTGTGCCCAGATCGAACGGAACGAACGCGGTGTCCCCGAATTTCCGATCCACTCCCATATCGTAGGCGATTGGACGGATGGTTGGACGGCGCCGTCTATCACCTAGCATTTCTGTCCTGAGGGTGCTTTGCGCGTGGGGGCGAGTATTCACGTAACCTTCTAGCCGACTGTTTGGGCCTCTTCTGGTGTAGCTGCTCGCTAGCTGCCCACCCGTTTACCGCAGGCTGACTTGCCTTCCAAAGCTGGAGTGGATGGCGTGCTCAATTTACTGAGGCATAGCTTCGACAAACCCTTGAACGCGCTATTTTCTGCAACGCTTTGCAGGTGGGGGGCCTTTCTCAAAAATCAGATCGAAATCAAGATTAACTCAACACATTCCCAACCTCACCAACTCAAAATAATAGATCAACATGCACAAAATATCCGTTTCACTTCTCTCCCTGGCGATGGCGTTCACCGCCCACGCCCAGACGCAACTCTATGACTGGAACGCCCCAGGCTCCGTCGCGAGTTTCAACAACGATAATTCGAACTTCAGCCAAGGGGTAAGCAACGGGCTGAACGGCACGGACAGCCTGACCTTCGGTGGAAGTGATATTTCCTTTACCATGACGACGCCGGATGACGCCGTGGCCTTCGATCTCTCCAGCGATCAAACCATTACCCAATCGACCTATTTCCAAGTCGGCAGCCGCACGACTTTCGGTCGCAACAACCGTAGGGGGCTTCTGCTTGGCTTGACGGAAGCTTCGAATGCCACCTTGGCAGCCAATCCCTTCACCACGACCACTTCAATTGAGGGGGGGCTTTTTATCAACGCTTATGATGATGGCGGTGCTGGCACTCATGCCGATGCCTCCTTCTCCTCGCTCGGTTCCGTCCCAAACTCGGGGAACATTGATAGTGCTACTTTCCATCTGGATTTCGGGAATTGGTACTTCATGGAGGTCCAATACGATTACTCCAGCAGTTCCGATAACTGGACCCTCAGCTATACGCTAAATAACTCTGACGCGGCTGGCGTCATTGGCTCCTTAGTGGCGAGCGCAACGACCAACGTCCAGGTAAATGGTTTTGGGGCGAGCGCCAACCTGCGTGGGTTCCTTTACAGTCAAGGTGGAGATCGGACCAACATTGCCCGCCTCGATAACACGACGTTAGTCGCTGTTCCCGAGCCCAGCACCTCAGCGGCCTTGATCTCAGCTGGACTGCTTGGCCTGTTGGCAGCGCGGCGCCGTAAATAGTTAGTTTAGATTGAGTGAGTGAATGAGTGCCCGTGCAGCTGATGGCTGCACGGGTTGTTCTTTCAGTTGGTCTGTTTGAGTTCTTCTAATCAGAAGAAGAGGACCACAAGCCTTGGCACTGCTCTTTGGTGTAGAAACCCGCTGCAATTCCGACAGCGTGGCGGAAGGTCAGCGATTGCTCGGCAGGAAGGGCAAGGGGGTTGTGAAACGCAGTTGACCAGGCCAGGCAGGGCATCTTGGGACGGTAGAACCAGTGGTGCTGATAGCCGGGATTCGGTGTCAAATCTTCACAAAGCAGGAGACCGCCGTTCAGGCTCCCATCAAAGATGCCTTGGTGCGCCAAGCGCTGGCTGGCGAAGCCATTGACGGCTTCCTCGTTTTCCAAGAGCTGGGCGCCATCATGGTAGTTGTCCCAGGTGGTGCCTTTCTCCACCACGTAGCTGGGCACCTTGGTGTAGCCCCGACTCATGCGGAAGAAGAGGCCCGTATAACCCGAGCCTTGGAGGCCTTGGCCAGAGGCGTAGCTGTTCAAGCTCAGTTCGCGTCCGGTTTCGTTCTTCAGCGTGGATTCCCAAAGTAAGCGCCAGAAGTCGAGGTCGGGATCCAGATCCACCACACTCAGCTGACGGGTTTCGGTAAAAACCAATTCATCTTCTGGTCCGAGCCAGCGGAGCTGTTCGGTCCAGTGGCCGCCGTTCTCCGTGAGTTCTTGGGAGGTCCAGGCCTCATGTTCCTGGCGGCCCACGTTGGGATATTCACGATACTGGCCTACCTCTCGTTTGTAAGTCCCGCCCCCCCAGAAATTCATTCCGCTGACGTCGGTCAGGGTCAGGCTTAGGCCATTGTGCCAGGGATGATCAGTGGGCCGCGAATTGCTGAGCACATCACCCGCCAGGGTACGTAACGGATGGATGTACGGGCGGGGGCAGAACCTCGCCGCCGTTTCTGGGCGATAGTGATAGTCAAAGAGAGTGGTGTCGCCGAAGGAAACTCGCAGAGTTGTATCATCGATATTTTGAGACGTGAGCTTTTTCATGGTGGGAGGAGGCTAAAGGGTGACGAGGTAGGAAGAGAGCGCCGTTTCATCGGGGGTGGCGCCCAGGCCGGGTTGATCATTCAGGTGGAGGTGGCCTTGGGACTCCAGTTCTGCTTTTTGCGGGAAGAGGGCCTCTTCGTCGGTAAATTGGCTCCCATTCAAGGCGAGCGGGCCAGCATAGCCGTAGGCCGCGGCAAGTTGGGCTGCCGCCAGTTTGGTGAGGAGGCCGTCGGTTAATCCGCTGACGAGGAAGTCGAGCCCGGCGGCTTGGGCAATGGCTAATTGCTGGGCGCTGGGCCAGAGACCGCCGGAGCGCGTCACTTTCACCACCAAGTAGTCCACGAGACCGGCTTCGACATGGCGAAGAAAATCGCTCGGCCCAACCGAGGCCTCATCAACCGCCAGAGGTATGGAGGTCGACGCACGCAGGGCCTGCATCAAACGGAACTGGTCGGCCGCGACCGGTTGTTCCAAGACATTGGCGCCCGCTTGGAGCAGGCCGTTGGCCGTGGCGCGCATGGTGGCGGGCTTTAGTCCTTGGTTGGCGTCCGCCCAGACAAAGGCGTCTGCACCGCCCAGCTCCCGGGCGACTTCAGCTACGGCAATGTCTTGTTGGGGGGACCACCCCGCTTTGAAGTTGTAATGGAGAAAGCCGGCGGCTTGGGCTTCTGCCATTTCTTCACGAGCCTGAGCCGCATTGTGCGCGAGCATGGTAAAGCTTAGTGGCAGGGTGCAACGGTCATCGCCGCCACCCAGATAGGCCCGAAGCGTTTTGCCGCTGGCTTTGGCGGCCGCATCGTGGATGGCCATATCCAAGGCCGCGCGTGCGATCGGTTGGCCGTCGGATGGGCCTCGCCCTAAGACGCGATGAAAGGTCTGATGGAGCTTCCAACGGTCGTCGCGCTGCAAGCCCAGCACGGCAGGAGCCAGGTAATTGCGCAAGGTGGTTGTGACGGTCTCCAAGGTTTCGCAAGACCAGCCGGGGACGGGGCGGCCTTCGCCCCAGCCGACAACGCCGTCGCTATCGGTAACTTTGACCAAGACGTGGGGCGCGCCTTCCTTAACCTTGCCCGCCGAACCTGAGGCAAAAGTGAAGAGCTTCTTGATCGGAAGCCGCAAGGGAAACACATCAATCTTGCTGACGGTACTCATCGGGTCGTCTCTTTTTCGAGCTTCGCCTCGCGGATGGCGGCCAAGGCCCGATCCCCTCCCACATGCTCGTAGTAGGGATCGCCCGGCTGGATGGAACCACGTTGGACGGCTTGGCCTGTCGCGGCGGATTTGTAGAGCGAGGAGATGAACTCAATGGTGCGGCGGGCTTCCGCTCCGCTGACCAGTGGTCGCCGCTGGGCGTGATAGTCTTCCACCATGGCGCGGAGTTGCGTGGCTTGCGTCGTGGCGATTGAGCCCGGAATGGTCCGAAAGCGTTCGGCGCTTTCTTCCGCCAACGTGTCGCGCGTGTGGAAGTGCCACTTATCATTGCCCAGGGTGTAGAGGGCGCCTTCGGTCCACGCGCTGGCTTGCTGGAAGTCATAGCGCAAGTAGGTCGACTCTTTGGGCGAAAGGATCGTGTTCAGGATGTTGCCGACGGCGCCGTTTTCGAAGAGGACGGAGGCCGAGGAGCAGTCTTCCACTTCAATGCGGCGGTCGATCGTCGCACTGAGGGCGCGGACTTCCTGCCAGTCCCCCATGGTCCAGAGAAAGGTGTCCATGGCGTGGATGCCGTGGCCCATGGTGGGGCCGCCCAACTCACTGCCCCAGGTCCCTCGCCATTCGAGTTCGTAGTAATCGTGGTCGCGGAACCACGTGGTGTGGCAGGTGCCGACCAAGATGCGGCCCGCCACTTGATCGTCGAGCATCTGCTTGAGGTGTTGGCTGGCGCTGCCGAAGCGAAACTGAAAAACGGAGGACGTATAATTGCCGGTGCGCTCTTCCGCTTCCTGGATGGCGTCGAGTTCGCGCAGCGAGGTGCAGAGGGGTTTTTCGCACATCACCCAGGCACCTGCCTCCATCGCCTTGATGGAAAGCGGAGCATGGAAAGCGGGAGGTGTCGCAATATTGACTATGTGCGGTTTCTCCCTCTCGAGCATCTCGTCCACGTCGGTGTAATGGCGTGGGATGCCGTGCTGCTGGGCAAAGGCTTCGGCTCGCTCCCCATTGACGTCCATTACGGCATCGAAGCTGGCTTCGCCGTTCGGGAAGAGCTGGCCGTCTTTCTGACCTCCCGGGCGGACGTGACAGTGGGCAATGCCGCCGGATCCAATTAAAGCTAGTCGTAGTTTCATGGGTAAG
>CAWUJC010000058.1:0-8755 GCA_963922355.1 uncultured bacterium
ACAACCTCTTTGAGGCCAGTGCCTTTTGGCCGCAGGGCGGTGCTAGCGCACGGCAACTATTCCCGTGGTAATAGCTGCCCTCTGCTAGGAATCGTCATGCCTACCCCGGCGGCCAAAATCCTACTGGCGCGGGTACGCAGGACTTTGGGAATAAGCTCTAAGCCTTGGGCTCTTGTAACGTGGCGCAATGAATCCCTCCGCCACCGGCGGCAATACCGTCTATATTCAGTTGGATGACATCGCGTTCAGGGAAAAGCTCTTCTAGTTGGCGCTTCGCTTTTTCGTCCGCGGTCGCATCGCCAAATTCCGGAAGCAAGACCGCACCGTTGCAGACGTAGAAATTCACATAGCCAGCAGCAAATTCTTCCTCATTGAAGCCACGACGAATTTTCTCTGGCGCCTGCAGAACGACGATCTCCAGCTTGTGGCCCCGCGCATCTGTCGCCTTCTTTAGAAGGCGCAGATGCTCTTTCATCACCTCGTGATCAAACGAGTCTGGATCGGGGTCATCCCCCGCGACAACGATTCCTGGCCGAGCAAAGCGCGCGTAGAAATCCGTGTGCCCATCGGTGATATCCTCGCCCTGAATGCCCGGCAACCAAATGACTTTCTCAATCCCAAGTAAACGTCGCAGCTCTCGTTCGCACTGACTCTTGCTCAGGCCAGGATTGCGGTTCTCATTAAGGACACAGCTTTCGGTGATAATGGCCGTGCCTTGTCCATCGACCTCCAGGCCGCCTCCTTCGAGTACGAGGTTCGTTTCGATCCGCCGGACACCTGCGACGCGAGCCACAAAGGCAGCGACACCAGCATCATCATCGTGCGCTTGTTTCTCGCCCCAGCCATTGAAATTAAAGTCGACGGCGGCTTTCTCAGCACCTTCTTTGGTCACAAAGACTGGGCCAGTATCGCGAATCCAGAGATCATTGAGAGGGCAAGGGATCAACTTAACCTTCTCGCCCATGAGGCGCTTGGCCAAAGCCAGATCGGATGGGCGCACGAGCATGGAGACCGGCTCGTACTTGGCGATCGTCAACGCGATGCTCGCTAAGTTGCGTTGAACCAGCGGCAACAGCCTTCGCCCCCAAATGCTTTCGCTCGCACCAAACGCCATCCAGGTGCGGAGATGAGCCGCATTTTCATCTGGCATCAACCAGGCTTGTTGGGAGTTCAATCCAGCCCATCCTTTCGTCGTTCCGCCTGCCCATGTCCCCCCAGCGATGGCTCCGATCGTCTTCAGGAATTGGCGGCGGGTGCTCACGGTTGGGGGCTTCCATTCGGACGATAAACATCAAGGAGACAGATGCCATATATCTTAGGAAAAGGTAAATATTTCCCGGATAGCCTCTAGCTTTCAGAATCTGGCTGTTTCGCTTCCTTAGCTCTCTTCCTTCTCATGCGTTGCGTCAGTGGAAGGTAACCAGCCGAATAGTTAATCTGCTCCGTCATGAGAAACTCTCGCAAGCGAGACTGCAAACGCGCGACCTCAGCCTGATGTTCTTGGCGATCGATCAAGTTATTCATCTCGTAAGGGTCCTCCTCCAGATTGTAGAGATGCTCCTCCCCTTCCTGGACAAACCATTTGAAAGCTCCATGCCGGACCATGTAGCCAAACTTCCTCCGATCGGCGATCTCGCAAAACGCATCTTGGCGCACGGATTTTTTTTGCTGCTTTAAGACCGGCAACTGCGACTTAGCCAAGCACATGTGAGACAGCTTCCCGCCGACAGCTTCCAAGACAGTGGGATAGAGGTCGGGCATCTGGGCAAACGCGGAGATGCGCTGCCCGGCATCCGTCACACCTGGAAGGCGCATGATCATTGGTACACGAGCAGACTCTTCAAAGAATCTGCCCTTGGTCAGGCTTCCGTGCTCGCCAAGTTGTAAGCCGTGATCCGCCGTCAAGACCACAATCGTGTTGTCCCAAGTTCCTCGGTCTTTCAGCGCTTGCACCATCCGACCAACCAGATCATCGATCAACGTGATCTTGCCGAGATAAGCCGCCCGGGTTTTACGGATCAAGGCTTCGTCGTAGGTCTTCCCGTACTTCTCCAGCGGAGTCGAAACGTTCGGGCGCAGCTTCAGCGCCTCCGGCTCATACATGGTGGCATATTGACCCGCCGGATCCATGGGAGTGTGCGGATTGGAAATCCCCACCATGAGAAAAAAGGGTAAGGTCTTCGGCGCTTGCTTGAAGTAGTTGAGCGCGTAATCGGTCATCATCCAGTCGCAGCCTTCCTCGGGTGCCAAGACACTGGGCTCCGGGTAATACTGGTCCTCGGCCAGACGACGAGTCATGTCCGCGCTATGCTCCTTATACTTGCCAATCTTCCGGAGATAGTTCTGATAAACGCCGCGCCCGCCCCGACTGCCAAACGTCGTGGCAACCTCTTGATAGTAATCAATCCCCATGCCCTTGAAGTAGGCCCCGAGGTTCTTGAACTCACGTTGATAGGCATTGCCCGCGTACCAATGCGTCTTACCGATCATCGCCGTGGTGTAGCCCGTCTTCTTAAAATCTTTAAAGAGCGGGGTTCGCTCCGGCGGGAGGAAGAAGTTCTTACTGTTGCCCCACAAGCCTGTGTTGTGGCAATTGGTACCGCTCACCAGGCAGGTCCGCGACGGCATACAAACCGGGCTGTTGCAGTAGCAATTGTCAAAGACCGCCCCTTCCTTGGCGATGGCATCCAGGTTCGGAGTCTTGACGTCAGGGTCGCCACTAAACCCAGCGTAGAAGGGGTTAAAATCGTCGCAGAGGATGACCAAAACATCCGGTTTACCGGATGGCCGTTTAGCGGGAGTCGGTGGAAAATTCGACAACTTGTGCGACGGGACCTCCGCGTAGCTCGTCAACGCGGGCGGCAGCCAACTGGCCGCCAAACCAGCGCCCCCCATTTGCAGAAAACGACGGCGTGGTAATGCCGGTTGGGAAGGAGAAGAGGAATCGTTCATTTTGAGACACATTCAATCAGCACGCTGCTCGGATCACCCACCAACACGAAACTATCACCACTCCGTTCGACCCTTCACGGGCGTAACGGGAAGGTACATCACGATCTACCTGAAAGCGACTCCAGATCGCAACGCCTCAGAGTGATCAAAAGGCGATCAAGACCGTCCGAGAACTTCCGCGCACGACACGGAACAAGATCGGATAAACTCAGGCTAACCAGAACAGCGAGCTTACTTGCCCACGAGTTTCTTCTGCCACTCCAAGATGGAAGGCGCTGGCGGATCCAGCTTAGTGGGAGTTGCCACGCCGACCAGATTCCCTTGATCCATGGTGGGTTCCCCCTTCCCGGCAAAAACCTGCGTGGCATTGGTCTGGTTATCCCAGATGCGCACGTTGCGACAATCCGCCGTCTCGATCATCACCATGGGTTGCGAGGGATCGTCCATCGTGACGGTGTTGCCGTAGATCGACATGTCCGACGTGTTGCGACGCAGAATCATCCCCGGGCCTTTCTCCACCTCAAACTGGTTATAGGCAATGACCCATCCTTCGTTGCTTCCCCCCATGTAGACGCCTGACTTGGGAGACGTAAAACGGTTGTTCCAGATCACGCTGCGAGGACCGCCACCGGGGCCATGGATCGAAACCTCCGGCTTCTGGGTAAACAGGGCGTAACCATAGCTACCGGTCCCCATTTTGGCGTCCAATGTGCAATTCTCGATCAGGTTCTCGAAGGGCCAAAGCATGTGGTAATTGATGTCACTACTGTAGAAATCAGAATCCCGAATCACATTGCCTCCGGCCGAGGCTTGGACCACTGGTGCGTGGCGCAACCCTTTACAAACAATGCCTTGCATCAGGGTATCCCAGGTTCCTGAAACCCCGACATAGCCGGTCCCGCCTCCCCCCAAGTACCAAGCTTCGAGAAACTCGCTGTCTTCTGCCTGGAAATTTTTACAAAAGCCCAGAGTGAGCGGATTGCGCCCGGATTTCTTCATGCGCACGCCTTTCACCCAGCATTCGTGCGACATAAAGAAGCTGATCCCATTGATCCATTGCTTCTCCGTGTGCTCCAGGGTCAGGTCCTCCAGCCCGCTGCGGCGAATTGGAACCCGGGCAAAGACCTGGGTATTTTCCCGAGCCGTGAAATCAAGGCGCAGCGGGGCTTGTAGGGTGACCGTTTTGCCTTCGGCACGCTCCACCAGCACCATCTGACGGCGCCACAGATCTTTGCGCCGGCTTTGGGTACGCTCCAAGAATTCTTTGCTCGGCGGCGTCCTGATGACCAGCAAGTCCCCGGCTTGATAATCCGTCTCCCGGTTCAGTTCGAGGGTGCGACTTCCCCTCAGCGCATCTTGCACGAGTTTAAACTCCCCACCTTTCTTGGAGTGACCATCCCCAACAAATTGAATGCTAGCGGGGTTGTTCACATCCCGGGTCTCCCCAGGAACGCGAGGACGAGAAAGGTCGAACTCCACTTCCGCCGATGTCTCCTTAACGGTGCCGTCCCAGTACTCCACCACAAGACGAACCTTCGCCGGCCCTTGTGGAATTCGATCTTTGAATCGATCCGGAAGCACCTTGATCCAAAAACGATCGCCGCCCGTACTGTAATCCGGGCCACGGCTAAAAAGCTCTTCGTCATTGACGTAGAGACTGTAGCGTTTCATCCGCTTCGTGTTGATGTGTCCTTCCAGGAAATCACTGCCTTTGACCACATCTCCAGGCGAAGGGCGCACCAGCCTCATCCCTCCCACGGGAAGCCCATAGCTATAACTCAGATGGGTCTTCTCTTTGCCCTGCCCGCGCAACACGATGCCATCCGAAATCACGGTCACGGGCCGCGAGAGATGATAGACTCCCTCGCCAAACAAAACGGCACCACCACCCTGCTCAACCGCGTGAGCGATGGCCGCCTCAATCGCGTCATTGTCGGATTCGCCATCATCAGGTGCCGCGCCAAAGTCATCCACCTTGGCCACCACCTCGACTGCGGGGATTCCCCCCGGGATTCCGGCAAACGTGAAGTTCGGCATCATCACCCCGTTCGGCCCGGGAAGATCAACCGCAGTTGGGCTGACGGTTTTCACTTCCTCCGCCAAAAGGGTGGACCCGAGGAAGAGGAAAAACACAGAAAGGAAGCGCATATTGCGGTTTAACCCTGAGCCTAGGTTGCGCACAACCTCTCAACAGCTTAACGTGTTAACGTGGTCTTGTCTTTCCAAATATCGCCATTACACGAATCTCCACTCATGAAGTATCTTGTCGCCCTTGCCCTTGGTTCTGTCGTCACCATGGCGAACCTGCACGCAGAACCCTGGTTCCACGAACCCTTTGATCTTTCGCCGGATACCGAGACGCTGGGCAACTACAACGGCTGGCAAGCCAACTTCGACAACAAGGGCCCGAGCGAAATCCCCGTCAGCAAACCTTTCGGTTACAACCAGGCCTCTCCTTTCCCCCCGGCGGGCGTCGCCATCCAGCCACTCAACTCGAAGCAAACCTCCTATCGCCTGCTCGACCGCAAGCTCAATGGGGAACGCGTCTACTTCAGTTTCGTCATGAAGCCATACCGCGATTCTGGGACGGCCACGCTCCGCTTCCGCAGCACCACCGGCGGTGTTGTCTCGGTGGGGATGATGGGGGGCAAATTCGCCGCGAAGGCCTTCGGCGATCTGAACGAAGCCGAACCCATGGAACCCAAAACCACCTACTTCATTGCCGGATACGCGGAATTCAATGACGACGGGAAAGCCATGGATATTCAGGCCAATGCCTACACTGACGTGAGTGATCTTGATCTCACCGAGCCTGATGACTGGGAGGTCGCAGCCAAGCGGCACGTGGGGAAGGACCAAGTCTGGCAGGCCGTGGCCTTTAACTTGGCCAGTAGTTCCGCCGCGTTTGATGATCTGCGCCTGGGCGAAACCTGGACTGATGTCGTCGAAGAACAATAGGCTCCGGCACGCATGAGGCTCTACCTTTCTTTGTCCGCAATACTCTCACTGGCCGCCCTTATAACGGGCTGTTCGGAGCACCCCAAATCCGCCGCTACCGAGGCGACGTCACCTCCGCCTGTAGAAGAAAGCCCGGCTCCTCCGAAAGAGCCTTCCCCCGCCGATAGTCCAACCGTAGCGCAGGCACCACCCCCAGCGGAAACCCCATCCCAGGCAGAACCACCCGCGCCTACTCCCCAACCCAAGGAGCCAGAGACCAAGCTCCTGGCCGGGACCGGCGATTTCACAACTTCGCCTCCCGTTCCCGGCCCCTCACCTTTCCCTCCTCCGGAACCGGAAGGTGAAGTTGTCGTCTCCATGAACTTTGACGAGCCCCCCACGGGCCAAGATCCCGAATTCCTCTCCTTTAGCCACGGGGAGTACAAGGCCGAAGCCCGAACTCTGAAAGATGAAACCACCGGAGAAACCAATCAGGTCGGCTTCCTCGGAGGTGCGGAGGGCGAGCAACATTCCTGGAAGCCCTCCATGGGATGGCGCTTTGCTCCCCAGACCAATGGACGCCTCAAAATCACCTTGGACTTTTATCAGGCCTCCTACGACACCGGTTCCTTGGATTTTCAGATCGTCGATCAGCACAGCAGCAAATTTAAGGAGCACAAGAATCGGCTCGTCATTTACAACAACTTCGTCCGCCTGCAATGGACGCCCAGTACATGGTTTAAGGACACCATCACCGCCGGCAGCGAGGCCAAGTGGCACCGCATCTCTTGGGAAGTCCCCCTGCCGGGCGGAGGCGATAGCGAAATGGCCGTCACCCTGGACGGCGAACGCATTGGTGACATTTTTCACCGGTATTATCCGGACGGCGCCGTCACGACTCTCCGTCTCTATCTCTTCCGCAACCGGAGCCAGGATATTGCTTACTACATCGACAACGTCCTGATCGAGAAGCTTCCACTTAACGCCGAAGGGTAGCCCCCGCTTAATGGAAGGCTTCCTGGCGAACAACGCTGGGGCTTTTACCCATCCGCGCTCGAAAGACCCGGCCCATGTGGTTGACGTCGGTAAACCCGCAACCTTCGGCGATATTAGTTAAGGATTCCTTTGTCTCGCGGAGCTGCTTCACCGCCTCATTGACTTGGATGGCCTGGATCTCCTCGTACGGCGTGCGACCGACGACTTTCTTAAAGCGCGTCTCCAAACTCCTCCGCGACATGGGAAATTTCTCTAATACTTGGTCAATCGAAATACCGGAAGTCGCCTCCTGCCGAATGTACTCCACCACCGCGTTGATGCGCGCATCTTCAAAGCAGTAGACCTCGGTCGATTCACGCGACACCACCGCCAAAGGAGGAACTAAGATGGGATCGCCAAAGGGTTCGCGCGTTTGGATCATGGCGAGGAGCTTATCCAGCGCAATGGTCATCTCTTTCTCTAAATCAATGGGCATGCTGGAGAGCGTCGGTTTCGAGAGCGAGCATTCCAGCACGCGATTTCCCACCCCCAACACCGCCACATCGTTCGGCACGTGCAAGCCAAGCTCCAAAGCCATCTCAATCACGATCCGGCCGAGGTGATCCGTGTTGGCCATGATCGCCACCGGCAAAGGCAACTGCCCCAACCACTGGCGAATCCGCGCGCAGTCTTTATCCCAGCTCTGACCTAAACCCCGACCGCGCAGGGTGTAGACGTCACTCTGGTGCCCCTCCAAGGCGGAACGAAACCCTTCTTCCCGGTTGCTTGAGGACGCTACATCGTCTCGATTGATGATGCCGAAGTTGTGGAAGCCGCGCTTGAGAAAATACTCCGCGGCCAAACGCCCAATCGCCTCATTGTCCTCCCGCACATGCGGCAACGTGTCTTGAGGGTGAAACTCGGCCAAGCTGATCGTCGGCACCTTGAGCGCTTTGATTTTACGGACAGCGCTGGTCGTAGCCGGGACGCACAGCAGGCCATCCATCTCATAGTTGGAGAGGTCTGGCAGCTCCAGAAACGGATAGCCGCGCTTGCGGAGAACAGAGACATTCGGGTGAGACTCCAGCCAGCGAGCAATCACCTGGATGGAAATTGCCCCGACGTTGTGGTCTTCCCGGATGTGAGGGAAATAGAGGCCAATCTTAATGTCTTCTTTTCCACTCATGTTTCTCTTCTTCTCTGGCTACGTCGCGATGGATTGGCGTTGCTCGCTCGCTTGGCCGGGCGAAATCGTCGCCATCTCATCGATTAACCACTGGCAAGTTTGCGCCTCGGCAATCCCAAGCACAAGATCGGTCTCTTGGTCTTCGCTGACGGGCGGTTGGAGCACCAGCACAACGTCGTGCTCACCAAGGGCCACCATTCCGGCGTCAAAGACCCAATTCCCACCGCGATGGAAGGCCGGTGCGTGTGAGGCCGAACAAGCGGGATCATAGGGCGTGCCGGATAGCTTGATGCCATCCAACCAAAGGCGGACTTCGACCGCCGCGTGCGCCATCAACCGCAGCCGCTTGGCTTCCGTCACCTGAAAGGAATACGTCACCGCCAGCGGCTGGCCCGCAAAATCTCCTGAAGACAAGGTACTCCAGGTACCGCGCAACGTTTTTGCCTCCCAGTTAAGTTGACTGGTCTCCGGCAGCGTCGCTTCCAGCTCTGGCGGGACAGAGGCCTGGCTGATCACCAAGGGCGTATCGTCGAAGGTACTGGAGGGCGCCACGTGTCCCATGTCAGGTTGTTCCCCCGCACGAGCTTCGCGCAAGCGGGCGGTGCGGGCGACCAACTCATCCAGCGTAGCGGGCGCCATGATTCCCACGATCTCAGGCGAAAGCACCACTCCCTCCCCAATGGGATCGATCCAACGCTGGGGAAT
>CAWUJC010000059.1:0-8740 GCA_963922355.1 uncultured bacterium
GTAGCTGGTACATCTGGGCCAAAATGGCTGGCTCAAAGGAACTGATCAGGATGCGTTGAAAGAGGGCCGCATCGATGGGTTCGCGCTGCAGCCATTGGACGAGAGGCAGCACGACAGCAGCCTCTTTCACTTCCAGATTGATCCAGGCGAACTGACGCAAGATTGGCCAAGTGGCGTCCAAGGCTTCACCGGTGGCACTTTCCTCAGTGTCATGGGCGAGGACGATATGTCCATCTGGGGAGAGCCGAAGGTCCGTCTCAACGTGAGTGAAGCCGACTTCCAGTGCTGCGGCAAAGGCCGCCGCGCTATTCGGCGTTGCTCCGCTTACGAGGGGGGCTCCCCGGTGGGCGATATGGATCATAACGAGGGGTGGTTAGTCGCTTGCTCTAGAGCCGTAATTTAAGAGATACTAACCGACACGCAATGCCAACGCTGGAATCCCCCACCTCAAAGGCGGCTCGCCAAGTCGTCCGCCCCAAGGCGCGTTGGCCTCGGCTCGGCGGTTTTTTTCGGCGTTTGGGAATGGTCTTGGCGGGCTTAATCCTGGTGCCTCTGTTGGCCGTCTACCTGTGGCTCCAATGGTATGGCTTGCCGGCCCAGGCGAAGACGATGTTGCTCGAGGAAATGGAGCGACGCGGCGTGAGCCTGACGCTGGGCAATCTCTACCTGGACGTCACCGGTGGGGTGTTGGCGGATCGGGTGACGGTGTTCCGCGATACCGAGCGCCAGGACGTGTGGGTCCAGGTGGATCGCGTGCGACTGGGCATTGCCTGGGTCTCTTGGTGGAAAGGGCAGCCTTTGCTCGAAAGCGCTCGCGTGAGCAACGCGCAATTGAGCTTACCGCTCTCGCCGGACACAAACATTGAGCTCCGCCAAGTCAATGCTGACGTGGAGGTGGGGCCGGACGGCTTGGATGTGCGTTCCGTCTCAGCGCGACTCCTTAATTTTGACATTCGCATGCAGGGCAAGGTCCACCTTGACGGCCTGCCCAAGCCCAAGCCGCCGAGTCTGGAAGAGCAGCAGGCTCGAGCCAAGCTCTGGCGGCAGGTGGAAAGTGGTTTGAGTGAAATCAACACCACGCAGCCGATCCTGCTGCAAGTGGCGTTCGATCTCAAAACCTCCCAGCCCGAGGCGGCGACCGTGGATCTCGGCATTTTGTGCGAAGCGTTTGCGTTCCGCGGGATCCAGTTTCGCGAGGCGTCGCTCAACGCCACCTTGCGGGAAGGGCTCGCTCGCCTGGAAGAGCTGAGGATCCTGCCAGGCCGCGGACAAGTCACCGCCTACGGGCAAGCCCTCCTGCCGGAGAAGAACGGCGAGGTGCAGTTTGAGTCGAGCGCTGATTTCTCCAATTTGGCCATCGCGCTGGACGGCCAAGTGGCGGACTTGCTCGGGCAGTTGACATTCCGCTCGTTGCCTCGTGCCACCGGGCGTTTGCGTTTTGATTGGACGGATGGCTTTGCCTACGACTTGCAGGCCGATGTAGATTGGCGTGCTTTTCGGCTCGGTGCGAATGACTTCGAGCGCCTGCGCTTGGCCTTAGGCTCGGACGGCAAACGCGTCATCGTGCCGGAGTTTACTCTGCTGAGCGAGCGCGGCGGCTTGTTGGCGGAGTTCTTCCTCGATCGGACCGATCCTGAGAGTCCGATCATCAAGGCCAAGCTCGACAGCGACATCGACCCCACGGTGTTCAAGGGCGTCTTTGGCGAGGGCTTGGACAAGTTTTTGGCTAGCGTGCAAATCCCTGGACGCGGGCCGAAGATTGTGGCGGAAGCAACTTCAAGTGGCTTTAAGACGGAGGATTGGAAGATCGAAGGGCGGCTCGATGCCGATGCTTTCTTCTACAAACGCGTGGGTTTTACCGGGGCGAAGGCCGACTTCAGCTTTGCAGATTCGACCCTGGTGTTGCCGGACATGTTAGCCACCCGCGAGGTGTGGCAGGCCAGTGGCGGCATCGAGTTCAACTTCAAGGAACGTTGGGCCCGGTTGACGGATTTGAAGACGACCGTTGCGGTGCAGGAAGTGGCGCCGGTTTTAGGCGGACGCTTTCCCACTTACGTCGAGCCTTATCGCTTTCAAGAGCCGCCCAGTCTGGTCGTCAACGGTTTGGTCGATTTGCAGGACGAGAAGGAGGATTTGAACACGGACTTAACGGTCAACATCGATGCCCCGGGGTCGATGTTGTGGAAACTTTTTGGCGTGGATTTTGACTTCGTGAAACCCCAGGCCGATGTGAGCTTCAAGAATCGTGACATGAAGGTCGTCATGAAACGCAGTGGCCTTTTTGGCGGGACGATGACAGGCAAGCTCGACATGAGCCTGCGGGAAAAGGACCCGCCCTATCAGACGACTTTCAAACTCAACAACGTCAATTTCAAGGACTTCATGAAGACCTGCTTCCAGGAGGAGAGCAGCAGCGGTCGGATGTCAGGTTCGGCAAATCTCAAAGGGCGGCTCAATCAACTGCGCACGATCTCGGGCCAAGGCGACGTCAAAATTCGAGATGGCTACCTCCTATCTATTCCTTTCCTGGGTGGCTTGAGCGCCTTCCTGGGAGAGATCATTCCCGACTGGGGAAGCGCCCGAGCCAGCGAGGCAGATTCCAACTTTTCCGTGTCTCGCGGAAAGATTCGGACAAACAACCTCGATATCTACAGCGTGACGTTTACGCTAATCGGAGAAGGCGACTACGACTTTGTCGACGATAAGCTGGACCTTAAGGTCCGCGCCAACGTCCGTGGCTTACCGGGCGCCTTACTCTTTCCGGTCAGCAAACTCTTTGAGTATCACGGGACCGGTGGCTTGGGCAAAACGAAGTGGGAGCCGGTCAATTTTTAGGCCTCCAAGCCTAACACCGCGAAGCGTTAGATATGAGGATGAATCTTACTCTTGAGGAACCGTAAGGAGTTCGTTTCGCTGACCTGGGTGAAGACCTTTGCCATGTTGTGATCACGGTTCATTTTTTCATGGCCGATCAAGTAATCGCTCAGGGAGCAATCTTGGCTGAGAACCGGCATGTCGGAGCCGAAGAGAACTCGGGGGCGAATTTTTTCTTCCCGCATCAGCGGTATCATCCGTAGCGGGTACTCCTCAGCCGGGATGCGCTTTAAGGGGTCCTTGCTGTAGGGCTCCTCCATCGCTGGCGCTGCGTGGTAGGAAAGATCTGTGTAAAGATTTGGATACTTGTCGCTGCGCAGTAGGCGGGAGATCTCATCGGCCCAGTTCGTAAAGGTCAAGACCTTGCGCTCAATCAGGCGTTTTTCCGTTTTCTCTACATACTCTTCGATTGGCGCGGGGAGCCAGCAGCGCCAACCGCCCCAGTGGGCGATGTTGAGTTTAAGTCTGGGGTACTTTTCTAGGACGGGCAGCCAGTTAAGAGGGGCTCCCATGTAGTTAAAGAAGTGGGCGGATTCGTCTCCGTTGGCAACTTGATCGTGAACGATGCGACGACCTCCCTTCATTCCGCCAGAGCTGCAGTGTGCAGTGATCGCGAGGTCATGCTCAACTGCGTATGCATAGAGGGCGTGCAGGCGGTGATCAATGGTTGCGGGGCTGGGGCCACTTTCTAACTGAGGCTGCGGCTTTTCGTTGGTTCCCAACGGATAAAAGCCTAGCGCTGGATAGAGCTTGATCCCAAGGAAACCACGATTTCGGATGTAGTCATCCACGATTTCTAGACCGTCCTCGCGCCGGGGATCAAAGCCAACAAAACCACGAACTTTCCCTTTCGTTTCCTGGATCACATTCTCCGCGTGTTTGAGCTGGGTCAGGAAGTCATCTTCGGGCTTAGATTCGAAGGCCGAATCAAAATCAATCGTCAGCGCAATTGTCACGTCAATCGGATCTGCGGCACCAGCAGCGTGATCATCCGTGCGGAAGAGGTCCTTGTAGTAGTGGGCGATACTGGAAGACTGGCTGGTAAGAAATTTCACTCTGGCAGAGATGCCCGGGTTTTTGATTTCTTTGAGGTTGGGCAATTCTTCTCGCCAGCGACGCGCCTTTCTTCGGTCAACGGGGCCAGACTCTTCTAACTCCTTGAGTTCTTCCTCGTCAGTCAGGTTAGGATCGTTACCCAACGTTTTGAGTTTGGCATAGAGCGCGAGAACCTCGGGCACAGCGATATCCCTGGGAAACTCGAAATGCTGCGTAAGAAAGTCGGACACCGGCACGGCATTGGCGTTAAAGATGTGGCTGTGGATATCGATGCGCATAGAAATACAATGTATGCCAAAACTATTAAGTAAAGTTACAAACATATTACAAAAGGTGGCCTGGGCCGGATGGGAAAAAGCGCATGGTCGCTCGCCGAGATTTGCGGTAGTGATTGGTGGATGTCGTTAGCTCCGCCTCATCCCGAGTATCCGAATCTGCACGTCCTGGCGCATCCCTTGGCGGAGGCGGCTTTGGCCGAAGCGCGTCGGAAAGACTCAGATCAAGCGACCTTTGCCCGAGCTTTGGAGCGCCTCTCGCTTCTCTTGGCAGTCGAGGCCACTCGACATCTGCAGATGAAGTCTGCGCAAGTGGATACCCCGCTGGAAACCATGCAGACTCAGGAAATTCAGTCCGACATCGTCTTGGTGCCGATTCTGCGGGCGGGGCTGGCCTTGATTCCCGGCTTCTCCCGCTTGCTCCTCAACCACCAAGTTTGCCACATCGGCCTGGTCCGCAACGAAGAGACCCTAGAGCCGCACGTCTACCTCAATAAGTTGATCCCGTTGGACGGGGAAGACGTCGTGACGATCGTCCTCGATCCCATGTTAGCAACCGGCGGCAGCGCTAAGTGGGCCATCCAGGCCTGCAAGGAGAAGGGGGCTGCTCACCTTCTATTTTGCTGTGTGTTGGCGGCTCCGGAAGGTGTCCGGGCACTGACGGCGGAACACCCGGATGTGAAAATCGTCACGACGGCGTTGGACCGGCAGCTGAACGACGTCGGCTACATTCTGCCCGGGCTGGGCGACGCTGGTGATCGCTACTTCGGGACTTAACGATCAAAGCTGATCTCTCGCTCGAGTCCGTGCTGAGCGAGGAAGCGTTGCAGGTCGGGCGGAAGGGGCGCGACAAAGACGCTGCCTTCGCCCTGCCAGGGGAACTCCAGTCGTGCGGCATGCAGCGCGTGACGGGGCAGGAGAAGCTGCTGGGCCAAACGTTCCGTCCAGCCTTCTTCGATGAAGTCGAGATAATGGCGCGAGCTAGGGCCATAGAGCTTGTCGCCAACGATGGGATAGCCCAGGTGTGCCAAATGGACGCGGATCTGATGAGCCCGCCCCGTGTGCGGGCGCACGTGGAGGAGGCTGGCCGTTTCGCTTTTGGCCAGACTCCAGAACTCCGTCCGGCAGGGTTCGCCGTCGGGCGTCACCCCGCGCTTGAGCCAAATGTCGTTATGTTCGCCGAGGCCGACCCGGCCAATCGGCGCCTCGATCAGGCCGTGGTCCTGATCGATTCGACCGTAAACAATGGCGAGGTAATCCTTTTTGATGCCGCGGGCCATCATCAGTTTACCAAGAGTCGAAATGGCTTCCTGGCGGGTCCCGACGAGAATGAGGCCGCTGGTTTCACGGTCCAGCCGATTGATCAGCGAGAGCGGGCCAATCGGCATTTGATGACGCAACCACTCTTGCAGGGTGGGGCCGTCGCCCGGCTTTTTGGGATGGCTCAGCCAATGGGGCGGCTTGTGAGCCAAGAGCAGGCCATCTTCGTGGAAGAGGATGTGGGGAGGTTCCTCCGAGCGCAGGCGCGGTTGGGGCGGCTTGGTCACCACGGGCTTAGCGGGTCGAAGGCGGGAGTAATTCAGCCGACTTGGGCGAGCCGATCTGAGACTGAAGGGTGCGCCGGGTTTCTTCCGGATGGAGCGGAGCGTGGCGTTCGGGGCGGAAGTACCAGCCCAGCGCAAAACCCGCAATGGCACCGCCGAGATGGGCCGAGTGGGCGATGAAAGGCAGCCAGCCCATCACCATCATAGCGTATTCCATGGCGCAGAGAAACCAGGCGAAGGTCGCCAGTCGCATCCGGACCGGGATGAGAAAAAGGATCAGCACGCCGACGGTACGATGAGGGAACTGTACCGCTGTGGCAGTCAACAAGGCAAAGGCGCAACCGCTGGCGCCAATCAGCGAGACGGGTTGGCCCAAGTGCCACCACTCAAAGGCCAGAACTGAGGCGGGAGCGGCGAGGAGGAAGAGAACGAGAAAGCGGACGGTGCCGATCATGCGTTCCAAGGAGGGACCGAGAATCAGGATCATCCACAGATTGATCAGGATGTGAAGTGGCATGTATTCGGCGTGCAGCCAGGCGTAGGTCCAGATTTGCCACCAATCGCCTCGCATAAAGGTGATGGTGTGGTAGCCGAAGGTGCTGTCGTACGTGAGCGAATGGAGGAAGAAGACGTAGTAGAGCTGGACGAAGTAGGAAACAACGATGGTGCCAATGATGATCCACACCGCCGGTGAGCGAAATTGGCGGGCCCGAGGTCCTTGGCGAAAGTGCCAGCCCCTAGGCGGTTGAGAAGAAAGCTCACTCATGGAATCAACATTAGGACGTTCACAGCGCGAGATTGCTTCGCGATCCAAAACGTCACGCAGGTTAGCACGTTAGAGGGAGGTGAGAAAAGAGGCTTCATTTTCCGGCCAGGTCGGGCCATCTTGCGGAATGGAGACGTGGCGTTTGATTACCAATGGAGAAGGATCTCCTGCTGCCAATATGGCGACAGATGAAGCACTCTTGCGTTTGTTGCCGCTTCATAAGATGCCAGTGTTGCGCCTCTACGGCTGGGATCGGCCTTGCCAGAGCATCGGTTACTTTCAGCCGGTGGCAGAGGCCATTCCCGATCTTGAGCTTGTCCGGCGCTACACCGGTGGCGGTTTGGTGGATCACCGCAAGGATGTGACCTACACCGTGGTGCTACCGCGTTCGCATCCGTTGGCGCAGGTCTCCATGGCAGAAAGCTACGAGGCCTTACACGAAGGCGTGGCCGAAGCCTTGGTCCAGATTGGCTTGGATGCGGTCCTGGCCAAGCAGGCGGATGAGGTGGAATCAAGCGCCTGTTTCCAGAAAGCCGTCTGCTATGACATCAAGGTGGGTAGCCAGAAAGTGGCCGGAGCGGCCCAACGTCGGACCCGGGAAGGGATGCTGCATCAAGGCAGTGTCCTTTTGGTTGAAGAGGCGCATCGCCATGCTCTCCGGGAGGTGCTCGCGGAGTCGCTGGCTGAGGCTTTGGAGGTGGATTTAGAGGCGTCTCCCTTGACCCCGGAAGAAGCTGAAAAAGCGCAGGTTTTGGAGGCAGAAAAATACGTGACCAAGGACTGGAATTTACAGCGCTAAGAGCAAGCCTTTTCGAGGCTACATTTGTTCTTCTGCATAAATACGTAAATAATTGCAAGTGAGTTAGTTTTATTGGATTTTGCGTTAAAAAGAATTCTCCCCAAAAAGAGCGAAAGTGGTTGGCATTCCGGGGCATTTTCGGCATGCTTTTCGTTCTATGGCAAAGTCTAGTTATGACGCCTCTAAGCTGGGTAAACTGGAGGGTCTGGATGCGGTCCGCAAGAAGCCGGGCATGTACATTGGCGGCACCGATGAACGGGCGCTGCATCACTGTGTTTCGGAAGTGCTGGATAACTCGATTGACGAGCATCTGGCGGGGCATGGTAAGCGCGTCGATGTGACGATCCACGTGGACGGCTCGGTCTCGATTCGAGACGAAGGCCGCGGCATTCCGGTCGACATGCACCCGAAGTACAAGGTGCCGGGCGTTGAGCTGGTGCTGACGAATCTGCACTCGGGTGGTAAGTACGGCCAGGGTGGCTACACCTACTCAGGCGGAACCCACGGCGTGGGTGCCAAGTGCGTCAACGCGGTGAGCGAATGGTTTAAAGTTGAGGTCAGCCGCGACAACAAGGTGTACTCGATGGAGTTTTCTCGCGGGAAGACCACTCGCAAGTTGGAAGTGATCGGCAAGAGCAAGAAGACCGGCACGCTTATCACCTTCATGCCGGATGCGGAAATTTTCCAGGAGACGACGACCTTCAAAGCCAGCACGTTGATCAAGCGTCTGCGCGAACTCGCTTTCCTGAACGCCGGCATTGAAATCACCTTCACCGACGAACGGACCGAAGAAGGTGAGGAAGAAAAGGAAACCAAGACCGAAAAGTTTCTCTACAAGAACGGCGTGGCCGAATTTGTGAAGCAGCTCGGCACGGGCAAGAACATCGTTCACCCCAAGCCGGTGGAGTTTAGCCGGATCAAGGAAGGCGCCGTGCCCGTCTTGGTGGAGCAAGACGGTCGGGAAGTCAAAGACATGCGCGCCGTCATGTTTGACTGCGTCTTCCAGTACAACGACAGCTACGACTCCCAGCTCCTCAGCTACACCAACACGATTCACAATCCGGACGGCGGTACCCACGCCCAGGGCTTCCAGAAAGCTCTGACTCGGGCGATCAATCAGTACGGCCGCAGCAACAAGGTCTTTAAAGACAAGGATCCGAATCTTTCGGGCGACGATGTGCGAGAAGGACTGATCTGCGTCATCCACATCAAACACCCGGACCCCAAGTTTGAGAGCCAGACTAAGGTGAAGCTCATTTCGCCGGAAGTGGAAGGCATCGTTTCCAGCTTCGTTTATGACGGGCTGATGTCCTACTTCGACGACAACCCCAGTGTTGCCAAGAAGATCATTGATAAGGGCCTTAACGCCGCCCGCGCGCGCGAAGCGGCTCGCCTGGAGCTTTTGGAGGAAGGTCCGTTGGCTGAT
>CAWUJC010000060.1:0-8738 GCA_963922355.1 uncultured bacterium
ACAATGAGGTAGTTGCGATCAAAGAAGACTCGCTCCCACACAAGGCCATTGGCTTCGACTAGGCGGCAGCCGCTGAAGAGGAGAAATTCGACGAAGTCAGTGGCTTTCTGACCCTCCGCCCGTGTGCGACTATCGCGCAAGACTTCCAGGACACTGTTCACTTCTTCTAAGGTCGGCGCGACGCGTTCGCCGTCGCGCTCCGGATATCGCTGAATTTCATCGCACGGGTTATCGAGTCGCCACTCTTTGAATTCGCGAAAGACCTTCCGCAACTCCACCACGATCTGGTTGCGACTTGAGTTAGAAATCAGCCGGGGTTCGCCGTTTTCGTCGATTTGATCTTTGAAGCGAACATCAATTAGGCTGAGGAGGACGCGTTCGATCTGTTCTGCTGCCACTCGATTAATCGGCAGTCTTCCAATTGGCGAATCGGCGATCCGCTTGAGCCGAAATTCCATCGTTTCAAGGCTCTTGTAGGCGCGGCGTAACTTCCAACGTTGAAGCGCTTCCTTGATCGCTTGGGCGAGGATAGGGGGCTTGCCGTCGGGACGGGTGACATTGCTCTTGGTCACCTTGGCCTCAAGTTCGGCCAGCTTGGCTTTAGCAATGGAAGGGGAGGTGGTGCGGAGACTTTTCCAAGTTTCCTTGCCACTTTTCTCGAACCTCGCATAATAGATCCCATGTCTACCGCCACGGCGATACAGGTTTTTCCCGGCTTTAAACCAGAGGATGGACTTGGCTTTGCTGACTTTCTTCACGAAGTCACCGTAGCACATTGCCGTAGCACCTGCCACTTTTGGGCTCTTTCGGGAGTTCGTAAGTCGTTGATAGACAAGCTTAGCGCCCGTAGCTCAATTGGATAGAGCGCTGGTTTCCGGAACCAGAGGTTGGGGGTTCAATCCCCTCCGGGCGTAGGCTTCGTAGGCAAGTAACTTACTTGGCTTTCTTCCAGCGTTTTTTCAATTCGGCGGCCAGCTCTGGATCTTTTTTGACCGACTCCGCGAACCAGGCATAGCCCCAAAGCGCGCGGGTGTTGCGGGGATCCACCGCCAAAATACCTTCGTAGAGGTCGCCCAAGCCGCTGTGATCTGGGTGCCGATAGCGCGCCGTGACGGCGAGCCAGTGAGCGTTCAAATTTCGCGGATCGTGTTCAAGGCCTTTCTCGATGATCTCGAAGGCTTGGCTAATCCAATAACAGTCCCAGTAAAAGATTTCGCCGAGGCGGAAATAATGGTGCGCTGCGGTGGGATCGCGTTGGATCTCGGCCTCCAGCCGGGCGATTTCCTCGGCCAGGTTGGCGTCGGCCGGCGTCAGGTCTGGCAGCTTCGGCGTTGATTTTTTTCGCTCCACTTCGCGATAAGCAAACATCCAGGGGTGATCGGTAAAGAGGAAGGTGTAGAGGTTGGGGTTATCCGCCCCGGTGACATAGGCCCAGCCCTTGGTCACGTCAATGCGCCACTTGCCGTCGCGGCTCTGGCGCATCAGGATCGGGGCGTAGCTTCCCCCGATGGGGTGTTTAACCACGGCGAGATCCATCTGCTGCTGAATATCAATCTCGCCCGCTTCCTGATATTTGCGATATAGGTCCACGTAGTGACCTTTAGACTTGGGCCACTCTAAGCGCATATAGCGGCTGCCTTCCGTGAGGACGTCGAGATACGGGTAGTTGATCCCGTCTTTGAGGGACTTGAGGTAGTTTCGATACGTTTCCTCTGGCGTCATCCCGGCGCTATATTGTGCGAGTTGTTCGGCGCTTGGTTCCTGAAAGCGGCTGATCTTGGCCAACTGGGTATCCAGGATGGTGCCGTCGCCTTTGAGCTCAGGAGCTGTTTCCGCAGAACCACTGGCAGACTCCTGACCTGGGGACGTGTCAGCTCCTGCCATTTCCTGGGAGCTTGGCGGTTGAATCGGCTGGTAGGGTTGATCACCATCCAGGGCGCGGGCGGCGAGGCGCGTTACTAGTGTGCTGACAAAATCGTGGGGGTGATCGGAACGGAGGTAGCCGCGGGCCAGCTCTTCACTATCGCGCAGAAAGGCATTGGGAAAGAGTTCTTCCACTTCGGGGCTAACCGCGGCCACAAGCCTGTCGTCCTCCTGGGAGTAGAGATAGAGTACACCCCGACCGTCGCGCAGGTCGCCAATCTGCCAACCCTGGTAGAGCTCGCCTGCCAGGCCTTCCGGCGTTTGGCCCGGAGGGAGTTTGTCCAGCAACACAACGGCGATATCGAGCTCGCCTTGGCGGACCGCCTTGCGCACTTCCACGTCCAGAGAGGGCGTGATCTCTTGCCAACTGGAGCGGTTTAACAGGTAGGGAGAGTCTGGATCGCGCGGCGGGACGGGGCCGGCAGTGACTGGAGAGATGGCGCCGAGACCCAGTAGGAAGCAGCAAAGCCAGGGGAGAAATTTTAGTTGAGCCATGGTCCTTTTTCTTTCGAGGTCGCGGGTTGCTTGTTCTTCTTTCCTTCGGAATGGGGGTTGTACTTGGCGAAGTCCTTCAGTAGGTGGCGGATCGAAGCGCTGTGCTTCTTATGGCCAGGCCCATGTAAACTGTTGCACATGATACCGAGTAATTTGATCAACTGGTAACCGGCTTGAAGGTTAAACCGATAAGTATGCCGCTCCGTGCTGTTCTGCGGTCCAAAATCAATTCGGATGAGTGGGGTGTCTCCCTGCAGCTCGGCGTAGAATTCCGCAATATGCTCTCCCATGGGGACGCTGCCCTTGGCCCGCGGCTCTGGATTCTGGCCTTTAAATTTTTTGCTCAGGATGTCCGCCGTCTTCATCGCGCTGTGGAGGCGAGAAGCCAGAGAGTAGCCATCGTGCGGGCAGGAGAGGACGGACTTACCGGAAACGCCTTCCTTGCTTAACCAGACTTCGCCTTGTCGGACTTTTCCAAAGTTGAAGATGACGATGGTCGCCTTATTTCCCTGCCACTCCACCGTCTTGTTATTGGGGGCGTAATAACGGGTGGGGGCGCCATGCCCGCGAAAAACTCCTGGGCCGTAGTGGAGCTTTTCGGCGAGGGCCGGGGGTAACGCGGGTAATAAGAGGCAGCTGGCTACCAGGATGAAAAGAAAACGTTGCCCCATGTCCCCCAGCATGTCGTGCGGGAGGGAGCAGGTCAAACCTCCAGGCTCTTCCCTCCGCAGGCCCCGAGAAAATACTTGCCTCCACCGGGGCGACTGCCCTACTTTCTAAGCCAACGAGCAAACCGCTCGTCCACGGTCCGCCCCGGTTGGGGCACTTACGGCCACTCCCTCTGCCCAAGAGCAGGTGCTTTCGATTTTTTGCCTTATTGCCCTGCTGTTGCACCAGAGCCCCTAACCCGCAGTACTCATCTCTATGTCCGAACCTGAGCCCATCACGGGCATTCTGGAAATCCACGACAAAGGCTACGGCTTCCTCCGCTTTCCGGGCGGCGCAGCCATGCCCACGAACAACGATATCTTCGTCCCGCCGGACATGATCCGGCGCAACGGCTTGCGCGACGGCGTCGAGCTTTCCGGCAAGCAGGCCTCCAACGGTCGCGGCCCGCAAATGGTCGAGCTGGATGCCATCAACGGTGGCACCCTGGGCGAATACCTCGAGACGCTTCCCTTTGAAGACCTGACCGCCCACAGCCCCACCCGCTGGATCAAGCTGGAGATGGAAGGCGAGAAGGCCAACATGTCGACGCGCATTCTCGATTTGCTCACGCCAATCGGCCATGGCCAGCGTGCGCTCATCGTTGCGCCGCCCCGCTCGGGTAAGACCATGCTGATGCAGGCCATCGCTGACGCGGTGTTGACCAATCACCCCGACACCATCCTGATGGTGGTGCTGATCGACGAGCGCCCTGAAGAAGTGACCGACTTCCGCCAGTTCCTCGCTGGACGTGGCGAAATCTGGTCCAGCTCCAACGACCAGGAACCCGCCAGCCACACGCGTCTGGCCCGCCTGGTCAGCGAACGTGCTAAACGTCTGGTCGAAGCCGGCAAAGACGTCTTCATGGTGCTCGACTCGATTACCCGCGTCGCTCGCGCTTTCAATAATGCCAGTCCGGGTGGCGGCCGCACCCAGTCCGGCGGTATCCAGGAACGGGCGCTGGAAATTCCGCGTCAGATCTTCGCTGGGGCTCGTGACACCGAGGAAGCGGGCTCGCTCACCATCGTTGGTACCGCGTTGATCGAAACCGGGAGCAAGGCCGACGAGGCGATCTACCAGGAATTCAAGGGCACAGGTAACTGCGAAATCGTGCTCGATCGCAAGATGTCCGACGCTCGCGTCTACCCGGCGATCAATATCGAGAAGTCCGGCACCCGCCGCGAAGAACTTCTCCTCCCGGAAGATTACCTGGAGAAAGTCACCATCGTCCGCCGCGGCCTCGCCGGGCAAACGCCGATGATCTCGATGGAACGCCTTCTCATGATTCTTCACCGCTGGAAGACGAACGAGGAAGCTGTCCGCGAACTGCCCAGCATGGCTTAAAGCACCAGCTCCATGGCGATGTCGACTCGGGCGTAGACTTGGTTGGCCGGGATGGGGATTTCGATGAAGCCGAACTCGCGGTAGAGGTGAATGGCGGGTTTGAGCTTCTTGGCCGAAAGTAGGATGAGCTTCTGCGCGCTGAGTTCCTTCTGCGCATAGTCGATGGTGGCGGCGAGGAGCTTGCGCCCGACGCCCTGGCCGCGCCGCTCCAGATCAACCGCCATTTTGGAGAGTTCGTAGCAGCCTTCGGAGATGAAGAGCAGGGCAGCAACGCCAACCGGTTGGCCGTCTAACTCGGCCACCAAAATCTTCCCGCCCGGGGCTAGAACGGTCTTCTGCGGGTCGAAGAGTTCTTCCCGGTCGAAGGGCTCAACCTCGAAGTATTCCTCCAACCAAGCGAGGTTCAGATCACGGAAGGCGGTGGCGTGGCGCGTTTCGTAAAGGACGATCTGGAGGGGCATGTGCTAAGGTATTAAAAGCAAATATCTTAGGTGGCGAGATGCTTTTGGCTTGTGCCGGAGGCGATTTCGCGAGAAAAAACGAGGTTCCCCCCTTGGCAGGGGCCAAGAATATGGTACAATTTCTATTCCCGACTAACCCTATAGACTTATAAGATTATGGCGAAACGCAGCGTAGAAGAGATTAAAGACGAAAGCCGCGGCTTGCGCGGTACGATTGTGGAGACGCTCACTTCCGACGCCACCCACTTTTCCGACGACGATTACCAGCTCCTGAAGTTCCACGGGACGTATCAGCAGGACGACCGTGACTTGCGCAAAGAGCGCAAAGCGGCTGGGCTGGATAAAGCCTGGAGCTTCATGGTTCGCAGCAAGATGCCGAGCGGCGAGTGCACGGCCGAGCAATACCTCAAGCACGACGATATTGCCGAGGACTTGGGCAACAAGAATCTGCGCATCACCACGCGTCAGGGCTTCCAGATGCACGGCATCTTGATCGGCGGGCTGAAGGACTGCATCGCGCGGATTAAGGACAGCGGCCTCACCACCTGGGGCGCTTGTGGCGACGTGGTTCGCAACACGATGGGCCCGGCGGCTCCGATTGATGACGCCGCGCACCGTGATGCCACCAAGTTAGGCGAAGAACTGAACGAGCTCTTTTTGGCCAAGTCCGAGTCCTACCTCAGCATCTGGCTGAACGGCGAGAAGATGATGCTCGACGAAGAAGCCAACACCAAGGAAGCGCCGGAAGAGCCGATCTACGGCAAGCATTACCTGCCGCGTAAGTTTAAGATCGGCATTGCGGTCGCACCTTGCAATGACGTGGACATCTATTCCCAGGACCTGGGCTTCGTCCCGCACGTGGTGGACGGCGAAGTAGAGGGCTACACCATCACCGTTGGTGGTGGGTTTGGCATGAGCCACGGTAAGGTGGCCACCCGCCCGTTCCTCGCCCAACCGCTCTTTTACGTCAAGCGCGAGCACGTGCTGGAGGCGGCCGAAGGCGTCGTCACCACGCAGCGCGACTACGGCAACCGCGAAGACCGAAAGCAGGCGCGGATGAAGTACCTCATCGACAAGAAGGGGATCGAGTGGTTCCGCCAGGAGGTCGCCTCTCGCATGCAGGGCCCGACTGAACCGGCCAAGGAACTGAAGTTCGACTCCGTGGCCGACAAGTTGGGCTGGCATGAGCAGGGCGACGGCAAGCTCTTCCTCGGTGTTTGGGTGGAAGAAGGTCGTGTGGCCGATACGGAAAAGTACCAGTATCGCAGCTGCTTCCGTGAGATTGCGGAAACCTTTGCGTTGCCGATGCGTCTGACGCCGAACTGCAACTTGATCTATTTCAACATTGATCCGAAGGACAAGGACGCGATCAACGCGGTGCTGGCCAAGCACAACGTCGTTCACACCGATGACTTTACCGAAGCACGCAAGACGGCTCACGCTTGCGTCGCCCTGCCGACCTGCGGCTTGGCGCTTTCGGAAAGCGAGCGCGTCTTTCCAGACCTAATGGACAAGGTGGATGATATCCTCCGCGAGTTGAAGCTGGAGAAGGAGGGCATCCTTTTCCGCATGACCGGCTGCCCGAACGGCTGCGCCCGTCCGTACAACGCGGACTTTGCCTTTGTTGGTCGCGCACCGGGTAAGTACGCCTTCTACGTGGGCGGTTCGATCCGGGGCGACCGGTTGGTCGGCATGGAAGAGAAAACCGTGCCGTTTGATGAGCTTCCCGGCAAGATTCGCCCCTTTCTGGAAGAGTTCGCCTCCAACCGTAACGCAGGCGAAAATTTCTCTGACTACTGGGGCCGCACCCACGTGAACGGAGCCGCGCCAGATCCAGAGCAGTTCCACGTCGAGCTAGCTGCCCGGGCCGAGAAAATGGCGGCGGCCAAGGCCTAGAGCACCACTCGTACGCGAAGCACAGAAAAGCCGCCATCTGTCTACAAGACAGGTAGCGGCTTTTTGGTTGTTGGAGCTGCTCGTCTTATCTGCCGACTGCAAAGTCTTAGCGGCGGCCAATGAGGAGGCCGAGCAGAAAGCCGACGCCGGCGGCCATGCCCACCACGGCCCAAGGATTTTCATGGACGTATTCGTCGGTGACCTTGCTGGCGTTGACCACTTGTTCGCGGCCCTTCTGGTACTGTTCTTCCACGTTGGCGCGGAGTTCGTTGGCTTTCACGCGGGCTTTTTCGCCCAGTTCATGCAGTTGTTGCTTGGTACTGTTGGTGGTCATATGAATCCTCGTCTTCCCTTATTCTAGAGGTTGAAGCAGGGCACAATCGTCCCTGGTGTTTGAGGAAGCATACCTCACCGGAGGAGACGCGCAACTCGTCGAAGAAAAATAGTTGCGGGGGACTGGACGGCTTAGTCTTGTAGGCTGACCGTGGGAGCGGGCTGCAGGTCCCCGAGCGAGAGCGTCCGCTCCATGACGGCTCGGCCTGAAATATCGCGGATTTGGAGTTTGATCTTCGGGGAGGGGGCTGCCCAGTCGATTTCGATCCAGCCAAAGTTGGCCGCAGCAAAGCGCTTCTCCTGGCGGTAGCGGTTCGGTTCTTCGCCCATGAAGCGGGGGGGGAGGGGAGAGTTCAGCGAGCTGGAGGTCACATCGTAGAGCGGGTAGCCAAGGCCAGAGGGAGAGGTGCCTGGCAGGACAGAGATTTCGGCAAAGTGGCGGTCGCCGGAAATGATCATGACGCCTTCTGCCTTGTACTGGCGCAAGACGTTGAGGAAGCGTTCTCGTTCTTTGGGGAAGAGCGCCCAGCGCTCGAATTTATGTTCGGCCGCAATGAGTTGGATGCTGGAGCCAATGATGCGAAGTCGGGCCGGGGTTTGGAGTTGATGCTCAAACCACTTCCATTGCGCTTCGCCTAAGACCGTCGCCTCCTCTTCATCCTGCACCGCCCATCTGCCTTTGGAGTCCTGGAGTTCCTTGGGATTGGCACGATGGGTAGTCCGGTGGTAGCGCGTGTCGAGGAGGATGATCTGCACGCGCTTATCAGGCGGGCCAAAGAGGTAGGAGCTGTAAACGCCTTCACGTTGGCGCGTTGCAGCGTTGATCGGAACGGACCAAGCTCGGTAGAACTCTTTCTCCGAAGCAGCTTTAGCCGGGAATTCAGTGCCCGCGTCATTGGCGCCGTAGTCGTGGTCATCCCAGGTGGCAAGGAGCACAGCGGCGTCGTTCAGGCTTTTGAAGGCGGGTTTGTTGAGCAGCTTGTCGTAGGCGGCCCGCATCTCGTCCATGTCTTTCGTGTCAGCGTAGACATTGTCTCCTAAGAAGATGAAGACTTGAGGGTCGGCGCGGATAATCGTGTTGAGAATAGGAGCGGGGCGGGATTGTTTGTGGCAGGAGCCAAAGCCTATGCGGGTGACGGCTTCCTTGTGCTCAATCTCCATGGTCATTTCCTCAGCTTTGAGGAAGCCGAGGAAGATCAAGACCAGAATGATAGCAACTGTGCCGTAAAAGAATCCAAGCCCAACGAGAAAGATGCCCAGGAAGGGCTCCTTCCGCGGCTTGTGTTGGCGTTCGCGAGAGCGATGGCGACCGGAAACTTCGTTGGTGCGAAAAGGCTCAGGCATAGGACGAGGTGTTAACTAACTCCAAAGTGCCTCGTGAGCGCGAACTTGCCAACCTTACATTCGAAAAAAACGACGCGAGCGCGAGACGGAAGAGGCAAATGCGACCGACTGAGCACGATTTTGCACGGAAGAAAGGCATGACATGAACTGGATGGAATGAGGTAGGTTCGGATGGTGTGGATCCAGACTACATAAACAGCTTATAGATAGCGGTATAGATATCGTAAATTTCGCCAT
>CAWUJC010000061.1:0-8617 GCA_963922355.1 uncultured bacterium
GTGCGGACGGCGGCGGCTCTGGCCTCGGCTGGGAGGACTCGGGCTGGCAGGACGTCACCAGCAAGGCCGCGCTCAGGGCGAAGACACCACGCCAAGGCAGGAGGAAAAAGATCCGGCAAAACATAGGAGGCTATGGTAGCAATCCCAGCGGCGAAGATGCCCCTGTATAATTTAGTCTACAGTAACAGAAGGCCCGCTTAGATGGCGACTAATGGCATGACAATGGTATGGATGACGCACTCTGGAAGATTGTGTGGTGCTAATCGCATTTTTGCTGCTTAGGCGTATATTAGGGGATGAAGACGATCAAAAAAATGGGGACGCCTCCCCCGCCGCCGGTGCCGGATCACCTCACGGTGCACGATCAGCTGATCGAGGCGATCAAGACTCAGCATCCAGAATGGGTGCAGGCTGACGGGGATTGCCCGGCTTGCCGCGAGTACGGCGCGCGTTTGGCGGAGAATTTCCGCGAGAGCGAATATCAGTGGTAAGCGCGGGTAGGTCAAAGCCGGCGCGGCTGGCGGGGTGAATCCTGCCTTGCCCCGGGAGCGGCCCGCGATAGAGTAGAGCTTGCACGGGTTGGCGAAAGCTCGCAGCCCGTGGCGTGTGCAAGCTGCGAGGTATGCTTTGGGTTTAAGTCTCCGCTGGAAATATCGTCTCTTTAGCGCTGCGATTGTTGCGCTGGGCGTGCTGCAAATTGCCCTCATTCTGGCCTTAATCCAGAACCAGCGGCAATTGGAAGCCAGCCAGGAATTCCAGTACTACTCCTGGCGCTTGGCGGATGAGCTGCGAACCAGTTCGGACGAGCTGACACGCACCGCGCGCAACTACGTCGTGACCGGCGACAAGAAGCACTACAACGAGTACTGGACCATCGCCAAAATCCGCAATGGGGAGCTGCCTCGCCCGCAAGATGGTCGTGTCTATGCCGGTAGAAAAATTGCGCTGCTCGATTTGATTGCCGAGATTGGCGTCTCACCAGATTCCTTGGCCCTTTTGCAGGAAGCCAAAGACAATTCGGACTCTCTGATTAGTACGGAGATGGCTGCCTTTGATGCCGTCGAAGCCGAGCTGGAAGCGGCAGGCGGCAAACTCGACGTCAAAATCAGCCCCTTCGCGCGGGCCGGGCAGGCCCATGCCATCGACCTGATGCACAACGAGCAGTACAATGTCGACAAGGCTTCCATCATGGATCCGATCGTCAAATTCGAGCGTTTGCTCGAGAAACGCACGGTGGCCGATCTGACGCGCTACCGTACGCGGGCCTCCCGGTTGCTCTTAGCCAGTGTCTTTTTGGCCGGTCTGCTTGCGCTGGTGACGGTGATGTCCTACTACGGCGCCCAAAAACCAGCCGCCAAAGCGATCCAGCATTTGGGCAGCGAGTTGGAGAACTTGGCTTCGGGCGAAGCTGATCTCGGCGCCCGCTTGCACATTGAGCGCGACGATGAAATCGGCGTGCTGGTGGGTAACTTTAACAAGCTGCTCGACAATCTTTCCGATCTGGTTCGGCGGATCGAGGAATCCGCCGCCCAGGTGGTCCGGCGTGGCGCGGGCATGATGGACACGGTGAGCAAGCTCAAGCAGACCGTGGCCAGCCAGTCCACCTCGACGACGGAGACCACCGTCACCACGCGGCAGATTTCCGCCACCGCAAAAGAGCTGGCGGAAACCGTGGCTCGGGTGGCGGACACCACCGCGGCGACCGGTGGCCGCGCCAGCAATGGCCGCGAAGGCTTGGAAAAAATTCGCGCGAGCATGAGCGAACTCATCGACGCCAACGAACAGATCGTCGATCGCCTTTCCGTCATCAACGAGAAGACCAGCAACATCGGCAGCGTGGTCACCACAATTTCTAAAGTGGCAGAGCAAACCAATTTGCTCTCCCTTAATGCAGCCATCGAGGCCGAGAAAGCCGGCGAATACGGCTTGGGCTTTGCCGTGGTCGCGCGGGAAATCCGTCGGTTGGCCGATCACACCGCCGACGCCACGCGCGACATCGAGCGCATGATCCACGAAGTGGAAAGCGCCGTCTCTTCCGGGGTGATGGAGATGGATAAGTTTGGCGGCCAAGTTCGCGGCGGGGCGGGCGAGGTGCAGGAAATCGCGGGCGGTCTTTCCGGGATGACGGACGACGTGATGGAGCTGGAGCCGTTGCTGGACTCGGTGCGCGACGGCGTGAAGCAGCAGGCCGAAGGCGCCGCCGCGATTTATGAGGCGATGGACTCGATCAACGACCACATGCAGAAGACCTCACGTGAGATTGAAGGCGCGGTGACGAATCTGGGCGAGCTGGAAGCCACCGGCCGGAGCTTGCATGATCTGGTGGCCAGCTACGGCATGCAAGACGAAGACGACTTGCTCAACGGCACGCAGGACGACGCTGACGCGGAAGGCTCTGAGGCTTCCACTAAGCCGGAAACCAAGTCGGCTAGCTAAGTTTAAAAAAGCTTTCTGCGGTTGCGGTCGTGGCCTTCGCCACCTTGTCTAGGCCGATTCCTTTTAGCTCGGCAATACGCTCGGCCACCAGGCGGGTGTGGGCCGGTTCAGCCCGCTTGCCGCGGTAGGGATGCGGGGCCAGGTAGGGGCAATCCGTTTCCACCATCAGATTCTCCAAAGGCACGGCAGCCGCGGTGGCATGGACATCCTTGGCGTTTTTGAACGTGACGATTCCCGTGAAGGAAACCAGGTGCCCGAGGCTGAGCACGATGTCGGCTTCTTCGGGCGTCCCGACAAAACAGTGGAAGACCCCTTGCAGCTTGTCGCTGAAAGGTTCCAGGATTTCGAGGGTGGCGTACCAAGCGTCGCGTTGGTGGATGACGACGTTGAGGCCCAGTTCCACGGCCAGCTCGAGTTGCAGGCCAAAGACTTCTGCCTGACGGGCCTTGTACGCATCGTTGGCAATTCTTTCGGAAAGGTCGCTGGTGTTGTTGGCCATCAAGGCGTCGCTCACCATCTCGGAGAGATCGGGCTTCTCTTCCATGGGCAAGCGATGGAAATCCATACCGATCTCGCCGATCGCGGCCACCTTGGGCGAACGCGCCAGCTCCCGCAACTCGGTCATGAAGTCGTCCGGTGCGTCAGCGGCTTCGTTGGGGTGGATGCCGACCGTGGCCCAAACTTGCGGATACTTGGCCGCCAGCTCAACGGCGCGACGGCTGCTCGCCAAGTCGGTGCCGATGGTGATGATTTTCTCCACTCCGGCGTCCGCGGCGCGTCGGAGGATGGCCTCGCGGTCTTCGTCAAAATCCGGAAAGTCCAGGTGGGCGTGCGATTCGATCAACATACGCCTAAGGAAGCCTAGCTTGGCTCGCGGTGCAAGGCTACTTGCCGGGCGGTGGGGCTAAGGTGTCAGGACCGGAGAAATTTAGGGGCAACCCTTCGCTGGGGTGGAGCCGTTCCTTGCTCTCCAGCATGTCTTCGATGATCTGCACGGCGCGCTGCCCCATGCCCTCGAACGGGATGTGCATGTAAGAAAGCGGGATGCCCCCTTCCTTGATGGTGACGTCGCCGAACGTGGCAATTGACATGTCCCGCGGGATGGAATAGCCCTCTTGCGCCGAAAGGTAGAACAGATGCCAGACATTGTGCAGGCTGTAGCAGATGTAGGCCGTAGGGCGTTCCTTGGCGGACCAAGCGTTCCAGACTTGTCGGCGGGTCACTTCAATATCGTCGTTGATGGAGACGAGAACGTTTGGCTCCAGGTTGGCCGCTTCCATCGCGTCGCGGTAGCCGCCCACGCGTTCCGTCACGCTAAAGTGGGTGGGCATGTTTCCGGTTTCATTTTGCACGAAGGCGATCTTCCGGTGGCCAAGCTTGATCATGCGCTCGGTGATTTCTTTGCCTGCGTCGTAATCGAGCGGATGCAAGCTGTTGGTGGCCTCTTTGGCGTTCACGTGGACGTAGGGGAGGCGGTAGCGTTGGAGCAGCTCAACGAGCCCTGGTGGCGAGGGGTAGTTGTAGTTGAGGATCATGCCGTCAGCCGACCATTGGGTGAGAAAGTTGGTCCCCGGGTTGGCGGCGTCGATAAAGCTCTCGTGATCCACGTACCCAATGCCGAAGCGCAGGCCGCGCGGCTCCAACTCGTCAATGATGCCGGTGCGCAGCATCGTTTGCAGGGTGGAGGCGTGTCGGCTCATCAGCATCACGATGAGCTGATTGCGGCCCAGGCGCATGGACTTGGCGTAGGCGCGGGGCAGGTAGCCGAGCTTCTCGGCTGCCACGCGGACGCGTTCTTCTGTTGCGCTGGAGTAGGTGTGAGGTTTGGCGTTGAGGATGAGGCTGACGGCACTGATGGGCGCTTTCGCCTCAGCCGCCACGTCGCGGATGCTGACCATCGCTCCAGCGTAACCTCTTGCAACCAAAGCGCCAGACCCATCTTTTCCCCGTAAAACGACCATTTGCGTTTGACGATTGCCGCCGAGACGGGGAAAACGTGGGCCGCATGGAAGTCTACCACGAACAACCGGATTGCGTTTCGCTCTGGATTGCCACGATTGGCGACGAGGCCGAATTCGACGCGTTGATCGAGGCGGAAATTGTCCCCAGCCTCATGCTGGGGGCGGATCTGCATCGGATTTCGGAAGACGCCTTCGAGCCGCAGCTTCTCACGGTGGGGGAGTTGCTCGAGGGCTTTACCCACTGGGAGTCCTTCCACGAACCCGCCAAGCAACAGGCGGCGAGTTATGGCGTCGAGCAAGCCAATGCCGCCCTCGCGACCTACGGCGTGATCGTCCAGGAGGCGCCCGCCGAGTGGGGGCATTTCTACTTCCTCGGGAGCTTCACGGCCAAGCCCAAGCCGAAGTCGCGCCGCAGTGCGCGCCCTCGCCAAGCCAGCGACGATTATTAGCGCCTTTGCCAGGAACCTTGTTGGGACCTGCTACCTGGCTTAAGCTACGCGCATGGGCAAATCAGCCGATGCACCCCAGCGATCCTGGCACTATACGATGGCTTGGATCGTCGCTATCGCAACGATGGTGTCGGTGCTACTGCTGGAACTGCTCCAAGGCTCCGCTTACCTGTGGATTTTGGCAGGATTTTGGCCCTTCATCCTGTTGTTTTGGTTGGTTTGTAGTTGTGGCACGTTCATCGAATTACTGGCAGGCCGTTGGGCTAGCGGGGCCATCCTCGGGACAGCGTTGTTGTGCCTAGTTGGCTGGGCCACGCTGAAAATGACGGGGGTTGGAGAAACCGTGATTGTGCGGCACACCATGGCGAATGGCACCAGGCTGGTTTGGACCCAGAGCTACGAACCCACTTCTGAACCCTACTCCGTTTACCTTTATTTTCAGCGGCCCGATGAACCTTGGTACATCATTCAATATGAATTTGAAGACACCCGCTGGCTGACGGGCTCTATCCGGAGCGAGGGTAACACCGCCATGATTTGGCGATGGCTGCCCGTGGCCAGTTTTTCCTCGGAAAGTGGTGAATTATTTAATTTTAGTACAGAGCACCACTCCCGCGCTTATCCCTTGGCTGAGTTCCTTTCCAAGTCGGATCAACCTGCTTTTTTGAACGACTGACTCTGGAGTCTTTTTCTGCTTCCGGCGCTGGCAATTAGGGCAAAAGCCGTTACCTTGCGGCGTATGAAGATTGCGCCGTACGAGCCCCGCCAGTTTGTCCCCGAGAAGATTGATTTAACCGAAACCGAGCAACTGGAGCCTTTGTTCGAGAAGTTGCTCCAGCAGTTGGACGCTGCGACCACGGCCGAAGAGCTGGAAGCCTGGCTCGATGCCTACGGCGAGACCAACGCCGCGATGAGTCAGACCAGTTCCATCGCTTACATTGAGCGGACCTGCGCGACGGACGACGAGGCCAAGGAAGCCGCCTTCATGAAAATTGTTGAGGAAGTCGACCCGTGGTTGAAGCCGCGTCAGTTCGCCATTCTCCAGAAGCTGGGCCAGCATCCGGCGCTGGCTCAACTCGACGAGAGCTACGAGGTATTTCGTCGCAGCGTGAAGATGGCTGTGCGCCTCTTCCGGGAAGAGAACATCCCTCGCCAGACCGAGGAGGCCAAGCTCAACACCGAGTACGATAAAATCATGGGCGCGATGACCGTCACCTTCGACGGCGAGGAGCAAACCCTCTCCCAGATTGCCCGCGTGCAGGAAGAAACGGACCGCGCTCGCCGGCAGGAAGCCTGGGAGTTGACGGTGAAGCGTCGCCTGAAGGACCAGGATGCGCTGGATGAAATCTTTGATCGGCTGATGGTGCTGCGGCACGAGATGGCCCAGGAGGCGGACTACCAGGATTACCGCGACTACGCCTTCGCCATGTACGAGCGCTTCGACTATACGCCGGAGGACTGTCTGCAGTTCCACGCGGCGATCGAGGAGCACATCGTCCCGCTTTCCCGCGAGTTGCAGCAGGAACGTCAGGAGAAGTTGGGCGTGGATCAGCTCCGACCTTGGGACTTGGCCGTGGATGTGGAGGGGCGCGAGCCGCTGCGTCCCTTCCAAGATGCGGATCAATTGCGTGACAAGTGCCTGACCATCTTCGAGAAGCTCGACTCACGTCTGGCCGAATATTACCGCCTGTTGATCGACCACGAATGTCTCGACCTGGCGAACCGCAAGGGCAAGGCCCCGGGCGGATACCAGAGCACACTCTCCGAGGCGCGCATTCCCTTCATCTTCATGAACGCCGTGGGCATGCAGCGTGATGTGGAGACGATGGTGCACGAATCCGGCCACGCCTTCCACGCGGTCGCGGCGCGCGGCCATCGCTTGCAGGCCTATCGCGGGGCGCCGATCGAATTTTGCGAAGTCGCCTCGATGAGCATGGAGCTGCTCACGGCACCATACTGGGACGCATTTTACAGCGAAGCAGAAGCCAAGCGCGCCCGAGCCGAGCACCTGCGCGGCATCGTTAAGTTCTTCCCCTGGATGGCCACGATCGATGCCTTCCAGCACTGGCTCTACACCCACCCGGGCCACAGCCGGGATGAGCGTCGGGCGGCTTGGCTGGAGTTGGATCAGCGCTTCGGCGGGGAAGAAGATTGGAGCGGGTACGAAGAGGCGCTGGCTTCGCTCTGGCACCGTCAGCTGCATCTCTTCGAAGTGCCGTTCTACTACGTGGAGTACGGCATCGCTCAGCTTGGTGCCTTGCAGGTTTGGCAAGCCAGCCGTCAGGACGCCCCGGCCGCTCTGGAGAACTATCTGAAGGGGCTTCGTCTCGGGGGTTCCCAACCGCTGCCGGATCTCTTCACCGCGGCGGGCATCCGCTTCGACTTCAGTGCACCCACCATTGCCCCGTTGATGGTGGAAGTTCGCACCGAACTAGAGGCCCTGGCTGCTTAGGAGTTGCCCCGTAGTTAACGCATCCGGCAAAAAAATGCCGAGCAGAGAAAAATTATCGCTTGGGCACGTAACTGCTTCGTATTACAGTATGGTATGTCGAAAGTAGTAGAGCCGATATTCCCCGATTTAGACACGAACGCCCTCCGCGATTTGTTGCCGCCGGATCAACTCGTGCAGCATGAGTCCGGCGAGTTGATCCTCGAAGAAGGAGCCGAAGCCGATTGTTGTTACCTGGTTCTTTCCGGCCGGGTTCAGCTCAGCCGTCGACGCAAGAGCGGCAAGGAAATCAAACTGTCGGAAATCAGTTCCGGCCAATTCTTTGGCGAAATGGGCCTCCTTTCTGGCATGCATCGCAGCGCCAGCGCGACGGCATTGACCGAGGTCGAGATCATGCAGATCAACCCGGAAGATTTGCGCCGCCTGATTGACGAGAATCATCCGCTTGCGCTGCAACTCGGCTTCCACTTTGCCACCAGCTTGGCGCGCCGCAGTGGTTCGATGCTTAAGCTCTTGGCCGAGTCGCCGGCCACCGATCCGAAGAAGCTTTCCAAGAAAGACGAAGACGAGATGCCGGTGGATGTGCGCAATGTGCTGCACGAGGTGTACTCCCTCTGGGCGATCTAAGGGCCCTATGATTTCGCTCTCCCGCCTCCTGGTCTTGATTCCCGCCCGAAACGAGGCGCGGACGATTGCCCATGTCGTGGCGGGGTGTCGCAGCCAGGGAGCGACCGTGTGGGTGTTGGACGACGCCAGCGAGGATGCCACCGCGTCGCTCGCTCGGGTTGCTGGGGCCGAAGTCAAGCAGTACGCCGCCCAAGCTTTAGGTAAAACTGCGATTCTCCGCGAAGCGATGCGGGAGCTGCAGGGGCGGTCTGACCTCGATGCCTTCCAGTGGTTGGCCATGATGGACGGTGACGGCCAGCACGATCCGGCCGACCTACCGCGCTTTGGCGCTCAGCTGGAAGGCGCCGACATGGTGGTGGGCAACCGGCTGCACGACGCCCAACACATGCCGTTTCTCCGCCGTTGGACCAACCGCGGAATGTCGGCGTTGCTCGCCTGGCTGTATGGCGGTGAAGTCAGCGACACGCAATGCGGTTTCCGCTTGCTGCGACGGTCAGTCCTGGGAGTGTGGTTGCCGCGCGGTCGGCGCTTTGAATTTGAGACCGAAGTCCACGTGGCGGCGCGGACTCGTCAATGGCGAATACGGCAAGTTGCCATCGCCGCGATCTATCGCGATGAGCAAAGCGGCATTTTTTGGCCGGTTGACGCGCTACGCTTTGCCCGCTGCCTATGGTAGGCCAACGTGACATTGGAAC
>CAWUJC010000062.1:0-8596 GCA_963922355.1 uncultured bacterium
CCCAAGGTCCGCCTGCTCGCACCGGAAGGCTTTGTGCCGGACTGGCTCGTGGCGGAATGGGCCACGGAGTTTGACGCGGAGATGTTGGTGACGACGTACCGCAACATGCCGGACTCGCAAACGAAGTTGGCCGAGGCCGAACAGCCGTTCGACCTGATGCTGATCAGCTACCGGCTCCTGCCCAAGCTGATTGACGAGGGCAAACTGCAAGGCCTACCACAACTGCCCTTCGCCCAATTGCCGCGCCCGGAGTTCACCGGCTTCTTCTTCGACCAGTACAACACTTACAGCCAGCCGATCGCGTTCAGCCTCGCCGCCATCGCTTTCCGGAGCGATGACTTCAAAAAACCGCTGAAGCACTGGAAGGACGTCTTCAACAGCCAGAACCTGAAGCAGGCTTGGTTCCCGCCCGATCAAGAGCTGATCGCCAACCTGATGCAACGCGCCGGCGAACGCCCCAACGCGGTGGTGATCGGGAGAATCCTGGCCGAGAGCCTGGCTGAAACTCGCGCCATGAGCGAAGACGCCATGGACGCCACCGCGCAGTCGCTCGGCCTCCCCTCGATGCAGAAGCTAGAAGAAAAAGCCCCCGCCATTATCGGCCCGGTGCCGCCCGGCCAAAGTCCCACGGGTGCTCTCCCTTCCGTCCCGCCGCTGGAGCTGAATCAAGAGGTTAAGGACAAGACGGATGAACTCATCAAGCAAAGCGGCGCCTTGGGCCAGAACAAGCAACTTGATTTGGTGAACCAGCAGGTGGCGAACCGCGACATCCATCTCAACAACCAAGGCGAGGTCACGGTCAAACAAGACGGGGTCGACATCACGAATCAGTTTAGCCCGGAGGAGTTGGTCCAGATGAAACAGACCGCCGTGGAAGCGATCCAGAAGTTCCAAGCGGCGGGGGCTGCCGGTAGCGAGCAGCAAACGGATGAACCTGCTGAAAGCAGCAAGCCCGTAGAGGCTAGTGCAAACGCTTCGGTGGAAAATGATCTTGGAGAGTCACCCGACGATTCTGCTTCATCGACAACGGGTGAGACGAAAGAAGAGGAAAGCGCTGAGCCAGCTGAGCCGGTCTTCGCGTGGAAAGGCCGGCCGATCCAAGTCAACGCCGTCGCTGACTTGAAAGCCAAGCATGCGGAGCAACCGGGCTGGAGTTACGTCTTGCCCAAGAGCGGCTCGTCCATCTTCCTCCTCCACGCCGTCATCCCGAAAGGTGTGGAAGATCTAGACCGCAGCCGCGCGATGTATCTGAAGCTGATGACGCCGGAAGTCGCGGCCAAGGTGATCGAAAAGACGGACTGGGGCGCCACCCAGAAGGCGGCCCGCACGCTCTTGCCCGAGGACATGCAGAAAGATCAACTGATCTACCCGAAGCGCGACGTGATGAATGAGTGCACCTTCATCCAGCCGTAGGCTAGAAAACTGCAACAACACTGCTGATGGACTACTTGAAGCTACCATGCCCACCTTGGGGTGATGTTGAATGTGAATTTCAAGTTAGTACCGAAATCCAACATGTTGGCACAGAGGCAGTAGGTGCAGAATTGCTTCGCGCTTGGCCAAAAAAATGGTGTTTGATTCATGAAACCGTCACGAAGATAGCTACAGAGTATGAGCGTCTAGAAGAACTTGATACTTCCACGAAGCAAATCTACATAGAAATAGATGAGTACAATGATGGCTTAAGTGCTTGGACTGTTAACATACATACCGATCCTTTTGCTAGTGTTTTTGATGTAGAATTTGAGGAAGACTCGATTATAGATTCTGGAGTTGCTTTCTAGTCATTTTGACGACTCCGCAAAAATCTCACTTGCCTCTTAACCCTTTTGCCTCGCCCCCACTAACTTCCCGCGATTGCTAAATCGTCGAGGGCGTCTACAATTCAAGACTCATGGCCAAGTTGGGTGAACGTCTGGAAGAATTCGCCATCGACGTGATTCTGGAGCGCCGATACGGCAAGCGCGCCGCGTTGCTGCGGATGCTGCTCTATGGCCTCAGCGGGTTATACCGGAAGATCGTACAGTTACGCGTCCGCGCGTTTGAAGAACGCCTCGGCGATGTCCGCTGCCTCGGCTGCCAGGTGATCAGCGTCGGCAACCTGACCGTCGGCGGTACGGGTAAAACTCCGGTGGTGGAGAAGTTTGCCCGCGCCCTGACCGCCCGGGGCCGCAAGGTGGCCATCTTAAGCCGCGGCTACAAAAGCCAACCCCGCCCCTGGCGCGAACGCTGGGCCGACCGCTTTAAACCGCCGGAGGAACGCACCCCGCCGCGCGTCGTCTCGGACGGTCGCTCGCTGCTCCTCGGCTCCGACATGGCGGGGGACGAGCCCTTCATGCTGGCCAAGAATCTGGACAACGTGGTGGTGCTGGTCGACAAGGACCGGGTGAAAAGCGGACTTTACGCGATCAAGAAGTTTGATTGCGACACCCTGCTGCTCGACGACGGCCTGCAGTACCTCCGACTCAAGGAGCGGCTGGACATCGTCTTGGTCGACCGCGAAGCCCCGTGGGGTAACACCTACCTCCTACCGCGCGGCACGCTCCGCGAACCAAAAGAGCACCTCCGTCGCGCCAACTACATCTTCATCACCAAGTGCGACGGCAGCGACATGTCCGAGCTGCGGGCCGACCTCCGCAAGTACAACCAGCACGCGGAGTTCATCGAGTGCCGCCACGCGCCACTCTACCTCCAGAACCTCTACACCAACGAGCGGGAGGAGCTGAGCTTCCTGAAAGGGCTGCGCATCGGGGCCATTTCCGGCATTGCCCGGCCGGAGAGTTTTGAGGGCGGCTTGAAGCGCCTGGGAGCTGATCTCGCCTACACCCGTAGCTACGCCGACCATCACCGCTTCCACGCCGACGAGATTTCTAACATGTTCCAGCGCACGAAGATACGCGGAGGCAAATGCATCGTCACGACCGAAAAAGACGCCGTACGCTTCCCCCAACTGGAAAGCCCACCCCTCCCGGTTTATTACCTCCGGGTGGAGATTAAAATCCTCAGTGGCGATGAGACCTTTGCCGAATGCGTCCACCGCCTGTGCAACGTGCATAAGACCGAAGCCGAAATCCAGGAACTCGCTGCCACCTGGTAAGGCCAGCAAGATTGACCCGCCATGCGTATTGGGCTGATTCGTAAAAAATTCTCCGCGACCGGCGGCGCCGAGCGCTATCTGGAGCGGCTGGCGGGCGCCTTGGGCGAGCGCGGCCACGAAGTCCTCCTCATCTGCGAGGAATGGCAAGGCGCGGGCTCGGCCGTCCCCGCGGCGGTTCACGTCCAGCCCTGGACTCGCCCGGCTGTCACCGAACTGATCAGCCAGAACAAGCTCGACCCTCCCGTGGACGTGACCCTGAGTCTGGAACGGATTCCCGGCTGCGACCTCTACCGTGCGGGTGATGGGGTCCATGCCGAGTGGCTGCACCAACGCACCCGATACGCGCCCTTGCTCGGGCGCTGGCGCAATTGGATCAAGCCCAAGAATCGGGAAATTCTAGCCGCCGAGCGAGCCGTCTTTGGTCCGGACGGAGCGCGGATGGTGATCGCGAATTCCGAGATGGTGAAGCAGGATATCCTCCGCCATTTTGACTATCCAGAAGACCGCATCCGGATCATCCGCAACGGGATTCCGGTTGAGAAATTTGCCAACGGGAATCGCCTGGAAGGGCGACGCGCCTTGGGGCTCGATCTTGATGCTTTCGTCGTCTTGCTGGTCGGCGCCGGTCCGGAACGCAAGGGCGTCGCTTACGCCGAGAAAGCGGTAGCCGAGTTATCTGACGTCCATCTCGTGGTGATTGATCGGGCGCAGACCATCCCCATGCCGCATATTTATGCCGCAGCGGATGCCTTCCTCCTCCCCACGCTTTACGATCCTTTTGCCAACGTGACCCTGGAAGCTCTGGCCGCCGGGTTGCCCGTGATCACCACCAAGCAAAACGGCGGGCATGAAATCATGCAGCATGGGCATGAAGGCTTCATCCTGGACCGGGCGGATGAAATCGATCACATCCGTGGCTACTTGCGCCAACTTCAAGACGAAGAGTGCCGCGCCACCATGGCCGCCCAAGCTCGCGATCTGGGCAAGCAGTACGATTTAAGCCGCAATGTGGAAGCCACCTTGACTCTTTGTGAGGAAATGGCCCAGACCCGGGCCATCTGTTAGAGCATGTAAAACAAAACTAAGGCCTTAATTTGGTAGCCGTCGATGTCCCATCGACGGGTTGCATAGCGCGTGTTTTCCCGCGTTAATGAAGGTGGTAACGTGTGGATCATCCAAGTAAGCAACGGAAAAATATAGAGGCGGGCTAGGGACAGCCCGCCCTACCCTCCTTCGATAGCATCTTATGCTTGTGCGGTTATACTTTTACAAAAACGCACTAGAGGTCCTGGCTGGCCATTGTTCCACGTGGAACAGTAGCAGGTACTGACTGTCACAAATTAGGAAGCTGAGGCTTGAGCACGTTTCCCCTTCTTCACATAAATGTGAAGAAGCGCCACGTCACTCGGGCTGATCCCAGATATGCGACCAGCTTGCCCAAAAGTCTCCGGGCGGATGCTTTCCAGCTTCTCTCGCGCTTCCGTCTTGAGGCCGCGAATTTCCCGGTACTCCACCCACGCCGGAATTCTTTTGTGCTCATTGGCCTTGCTCCGCTCAATGTGAGCCAACTCGCGCTCGAGGTAGCCGGCGTATTTGATGCGTGTCGCCACTTCAAAAGCTGCGTTCGGAGCGGCGTTCTGGAAGTCTTCCGGCAACTGCGCCCACTCAAAGTTGGGCTTCTTCAGGTGGTGGCTCAAGGCTTGGCCATCTACCTTGGTAGCGGCGAGCTTGGCCTCCAACTCGGCCACGCCATCGAGCTTGTCCTGCAGGCGGCGATGGCGTTCCTCGCCTGCCAAGCCGACCTCCACCCCGCGTTGGGTGAGGCGCAAATCCGCGTTGTCCTGCCGGAGGAGGAGACGGTACTCCGCCCGGGACGTAAACATGCGATAGGGTTCCTGCGTCCCCTTCGTCACGAGATCATCAATCAGCACGCCGATGTACGCTTCGTCCCGACCCAGCACCACTTCTGGCTTCTGCTGAATCTTACAGGCCGCGTTGATCCCGGCCATGAGTCCTTGGGCTCCCGCTTCTTCATACCCGGAAGTGCCGTTGATCTGGCCGGCAAAGAAAAGGTTCTCCACCTGCTTGGTTTCCAGGTTAGGGCGAATCTGCGTCGGCGGGACGAAGTCGTACTCAACCGCATAACCTGGTCGGATGATCTCCGCGTTTTCCAAGCCAGGAATAGAACGGACAAAGGCGACTTGGACGTCGTAGGGCAGACTAGTCGAACATCCGTTAATGTAGAATTCATCCGTGTGACGGCCTTCCGGCTCGAGGAAGATCTGGTGCCGTTCCTTATCCGCAAAGCGCACCACCTTGTCTTCAATCGACGGGCAATAGCGCGGGCCGACGCCTTCAATCACCCCGGCGTACATGGGTGACTTATCCAGATTGGCCCGGATGACCTCATGGGTGGCCTCACTGGTGAAGGTGATCCAGCAAGGCAACTGTTCCACGTGGAACATCCCGTCGCGCCATTCGTTGAGGGTGAAAAGCTCGTCCGGTGCTTTGCGGATCGTATCAGAGAGAAAACTAAAGTGGGGAGGGGGCTCGTCACCCGGCTGGACTTGGCAGGCGTCGAGATTCAAGCTCCGACGTAAAAGTCGAGGCGGCGTGCCCGTTTTAAGCCGCTCCAGCTCAAAGCCCAGGTCTTTGAGGCTCTTGCTCAGACCGCTGGCGCTTTCCCCCATTCGACCACCGGACACGTTCTTCATCCCAACGTGCATCAGTCCCTGCAGAAAGGTGCCCGTTGTGATGATCACCGACTTGGCGCGATAGATCACCCCCAGCCCGGTGGCCAAGCCGACGACTCGATCATTCTCCACCAAAATCTCCGCGATACTCCCTTGCTGGAGGTCCAGATTCGGCTGGCGCTCGCAGGTCGCCTTCATCCGAAATTGGTACGCCTTCTTATCGCACTGGGCTCGCGGGGCGCGGACGCTCGGGCCCTTGCTGGCATTCAACATCCGGAATTGGATGCCCGTGGCATCGGTGTTGAGGCCCATCTCGCCACCCAGGGCGTCAATTTCTCGCACGAGGTGGCCTTTGCCCAAACCCCCAATAGCCGGATTGCACGACATCTGGCCAATCGTGTCTAAGTTCATGGTTAGCAACAAGGTACGACAACCCATCCGGGCAGATGCCAGGGCGGCCTCAACACCGGCGTGCCCGGCACCGACGATGGCGACTTCATACTCTTGGGGGTAAACGTAGCTCATGGCTGAGAGGGGAAGAGCATACGAGCGGAGACTAGAGATAGCAAGTGGCCAACCCAGGTCATGTGCCCCACCGGAATACGCGATCTAAGCCCCCATCTTCATCCTCAAGGAAGTCAGCTCCGTTTTTACTGCAAAAAACAAAAATAGCCTGGCACTGGTGGCATGTTCCATGCTAGAGGCATGGGCATGTCCGAAAAACTTTCTGCTTTCACCATCCTGGCGGCTCTGTTGCTGCTCGCCTTTCTGAACCCCTTGCCCGTCGCGGCCCAGGATGCCCCGGCTATTCCGTCGGCACCCACAGCCCAGACAACAGCGATCATCGCGGAAATCCAGGAGACCGCCAACAACGCTGCTCCGATGCGCGTGGTGGATGAGCAGAACCGCGAGATTCAGCTCCTCAAGGCTCAGGTCAAGCAGCTGACCGAAATCCAGCTGACTGAAGCGGCTGAACTTCAAGCCGTCGAAGGTGCGGGCATCAAGACCTTTGGCGCGGTCAACGATAAGTTCACGGAGATGGAATTTAGCGTGAACATGATCTGGGTTTTGGTCGCCGCCTTCCTCGTCATGTTCATGCAGGCCGGTTTCGCCATGGTCGAAGCGGGCTTCACCCGCGCGAAGAATTGCGCACACACCGTCGCCATGAACCTGATGGATTATTGTATATGTGCCATTGCCTGGTGGGCGGTCGGCTTTGCCTTCATGTTCGGCGGTTCGGGTGATGCCCTGACGTCCGGCATGGGGCCGGGTGGTGAAAATCTCAACGTCTTGATTGGACCGGAAATCGGCGGCAACCAGTGGGGCCTGATCGGCGGCTCCGGGTTCTTCCTGGCCGATCCGGCGCTCTTCACCGGCGCGGTCTTTACCCTCTTCCTTTTCCAATTGGTCTTCATGGATACGGCCGCCACGATTCCCACCGGGACGCTGGCAGAACGCTGGAAGTTCGGCCCGTTCGTCATCATGGGCTTCTTCATCGGCGGCCTCATTTATCCTGTCTTTGGTAACTGGGTCTGGGGCGGTGGCTGGTTGGCCAGCCTCGGCACCAACGCCGGTCTGGGCCACGGGTACATTGACTTCGCCGGCTCTTCGGTCGTCCACTTGACGGGCGCGATGATCGGTCTGGCCGGTGCCTTAGTGGTTGGCCCCCGGTACGGCAAGTTTAACCAGAACGGCACCTCCAACCCGATTCCGGGCCACAACATTCCGATGGCTTACCTCGGTACCTTTATCCTGGCCTTCGGCTGGTTTGGCTTCAATGCCGGTTCCACTCTAGCCGGTAACGATTCGCACATCGGGATCATCGCCACCAACACGGCGCTCGCCTCGTGCGCCGGTGCGATGGTCGCTGCTTTGCTCACCTGGGTAAAATTCGACAAACCGGATCCGAGCTTCATGGCCAACGGCATGCTGGCCGGCTTAGTCGGCATCACCGCCCCGTGCGCCTTCGTGGATGCCTGGGCCGCCGTGGTGATTGGCGGTGTCGCGGGCGTCCTGGTGGTCTTCAGCGCGCTCTTCATTGAAGAAACGCTGAAGATCGACGATCCGGTCGGTGCCATCTCCGTGCACGGCACCTGCGGTATCTGGGGCTGCCTCTCGGTCGGCCTCTTGGCCAATGGCCGCTACGGCGAAGATTGGGGCGTCGAAGGCCACAGCGTCGTCGGGTTATTTTACGATTCGTCCTTTGGTATGGGCCAGCTGATGGCTCAAGTCAACGGTGTTCTCGCCTGTATCGTTTGGGTCTTCACCACCTCCAGGATCGACTTCATGAACTAGGAAAAGACCATGGGCAACCGCACCGAGGTCTCCGACGAAATAGCCGGCCTCGACATCCCGGAATTGGGTGCCCTCGGCTATCAGGCCGACCTCAGCCCGGAATCCAAATAACGGCGGCAAGACTGCGCCGAATTCAGACCGCCGGGGCCACCCTCGGCGGTTTCCTTCACCCAAAATGAGCTGGGGCCCAAAATACTTGCCGCGGCGGGAATAACCCGGCGGCAAGTGGCTCATTTCTTGCAGTTCTGTCAGAAGTTTGTCAGGCCTTGTGCCCGGGACCGTTTGCCATTGACGCTCCCGAGGTGCGGACCTACTAATTAATGCTCCGTCATGATCGATCTCTTCCGTTCTTTTTTCATCAACGATATCGGCATCGACTTGGGTACCGCCAACACCTTGGTTTTTGTGCGCGACCAGGGAATTGTGCTGCGCGAGCCCTCCGTCGTCGCCGTCGCCGCCGGCAGTAAACGCCCCATCGCCGTGGGCGACGAAGCCAAGCGCATGCTCGGCC
>CAWUJC010000063.1:0-8560 GCA_963922355.1 uncultured bacterium
TCACCAAGGATGAGATCGACGTGACGCTGGCCTGGAACATCGGCCCGCATTACCACGAAGGGGCGGTGTTTGAAAACGAAAGCGCCAAACTGGGGATGTTCGATTTCATCGACTACGTCACCTACCACAGCTACGAGCCCAGTCTTGGCGGCTTCCCGGGGGATCGGCACGAAGGCGTGATCAAGGAAGTGAAAGCCTTCCTCAAAAAATGGGGCCACGAAAAGATGCCGGTCTGGAATTCGGAGGGCGGCTCAGGTGGTGGGCACCAGCATAACGTCTTATCAAACAAACCAATCGCCAACATGACGGGGCTGGAAGAGCGCTATGCGCAATACGTTATCCGTGCCTGGAACAGCATGCTGGCCAACGGTGTGGATAAATACTTTCTCTACTTCTTGAGCGAAGGAGGGAACTGGAAGGGCGGCTATGACTTTATGCAACCGAGTGGCGACATTGCGCCGAACTCCATCGCATTTTCGAATTTGGCGTGGCATCTGGAGAATAAGAAATTTGTCGAAATGGTGCCCTTAGCTGAGACCTTTAACGCCTACGTGTACGCGGGCGATAAAGACGTGGCCGTCTCCTTGGTGCCGCGTGCGGTCGGTGCTCTGGATCTACCTGAGAACGTGGAGCCCAAGTGGCGTTTCTCAGATCTCTACGGTAACAAGACCGAAGGCAAACAGAGTCGGGACTTCTGGCTCTATGTCGAAGATCAATCCGCCGAAGACGTTATCAACTGGCTGAAGCAAACTTACCCGGCCTCGGAAAGTAAAGTTGCGGCCAGCCCTTAAAACCGTGTCTGCAGATTGTTCGTGCTGGCGAACGCATCTTGTTTCTCGTGCCTGTTCCTGCTCCTTCATTCTCTTCCAATCCCGTATCTTCAACGTCAAACCTAGCAACTCAACTATGAAAAAACTCACAACCTCTATTCTGTCTCTCTTAACGATTGGTGTGGCCACGGTCTCCGCCCAACTTGTTGAATATAACTTTAACGACCCGACCTACACCTTCACCGGAGCCACGCAGCCGGGTTCTGGTTCGGTTAGTACCGGAAGCGATACCACGGCAGTTGGTTTTCAGAATGCCTTCGGGGGTTTTCCTCGCGGTGATGGTCAAACCAATGGATTTTCTGGCTCCTCTAACTTCTTCGTCCAAAACGGGGTGAGCGGGGAATCTGCGGATTACTCCTTCCGGCCTGATACCGATACGATGGGTGGATCTTCCACCCCAGGCGCTGCCCAAAGCATGGCCCGGACGACGGGAGCGGTGAGTGCGCTGAATAGCCTGCAGTCCTTCACCATTTCTGGTTGGCTCCAAACCGCTGACTCAACACAGTTAGGTAATTTTGCGCGTGTGTTGGATAACTATGATGGCACGAATGGCTTTCGCCTCCGCAACAACGGCACCAATGGCGTGCTGGAGTTGACGGTGCAGACGTCTAGCTTCTCTTCCAATGCTGTTTACACCGGAACGGAATCTTGGTTCTTCTTCGCGGTGACATATGACGCGATCACGGACGATGCCGCTTTCTACATTGGCGATCTCGATAACGCCGTTTCGTTGGTCAATTCTGGGACGATTGCTCTGGCCGGAAGCAACACGGGTATCAACACCGATGACTTGGCGATTGGAAATACGCGTGGCGGTGGTCGTCCATTCAATGGATTTCTAGATGATATCGCCATTTATGGCACGACTTCTGGCGGCTCGGGAGCCCTCACTCTGAGCGAGATCGAAGCAGTTCGTGCGGCGGCGATTCCGGAGCCGACTTCCGCGGCTCTCGTGCTCGGTGCCATGACCCTGCTGGCCTTCCGTCGTCGTCGCTCATGATGATAATGAAATGTTAATCCTTTGTGAGAGTGAGAACTCCTCTCTGCAAAAACAGAGAGTGAGATGAGGTTGGCGCGCCGCCCCGGACGAAGGTTCTGAGGCGGCGTGTCTTTGTCTGTTGAAGAATGGAATTTAGAGAAATTCGAAGAAGCGAACGAAAGTGTCCTCTCCTCTATCCTGGAGGTTGGACTTCAATGAATTCTCGATGAAATTACGTCTATGCATATTACCGAAACTCTAGAAACACCGGTGGAACCAACCAGCGAAGTCATCGTCTGTGGTGCAGGTAGCGCGGGGATTGGAGCAGCCTTAGCTGCGGCCCGACAAGGGGCGCAGGTCACTCTGGTGGATCCGGCTGGCTATGTCGGTGGCAATATGGTGAGTGGCCTTTACCTGATCGGCTGTTACGACGGCGAAAAGCAGATCGTGAAAGGTCTGTTTGACGAGATCGTGTCGCGACTCCGTGAACGCGGCGGGGTGGATCTATTTCCGACGGAAACCACGGGCCTGCCGGTTGATCCCGAGATGCTGAAAGTGCTGCTTCTAGAGATGCTGGATGAAGCAGGGGTTGAGCTGCGTCTGCACACCCAGTTAGTCAGCGTCGTGCGAGAAGGAAGCCGCATTCGCTACGCAATCGTCGAAGGGAAGGATGGTCGGCGCGCCCTTCCCGCCGACTATTTTATCGACACCACCGGCGATGCAGATTTGGCCTTTCAGGCCGGAGTGCCGTGCGAAATGGGACGGCAGCTAGACGGGGCCGTCCAACCTCAAACGCTCATTTTCAGTGTTGGGGGAATTGACCAGGCGGCGTTCGAGGCGGCCGGTGGCTGGAATTACATGTACGAACAGTTTGACCAGATCACGGCTTCGCACGCCTTCCGAAACCCACGCAAAAAATCTTTCTCCGGTTATTGGACGACAAAGTCGCGCCAGGGTGAGCTGATGTTTAACGTCACGCGTGTGCTGGGGCAGGACGTGACGAAGAGTCGGGGCCTCACGTCAGCGGAAGTAGAAAGTCGGCTGCAAGCCTGGGAATTTGTGCAGGAGTTTCTCCGCCCGCACGTGGCGGGGTTTGAGAATGCTTACCTCGTATGGACCGCCGCACACGTGGGGATTCGCGAAACGCGTCGTGTCCGCGGTCACTACGTGCTGACGAAGGATGACATCTGGAACTTCCGAAAGTTTGACGACACGGTGGTATGCGGCTCCTACCCGATTGACATCCACAGCCCGACCGGTGCGGACACGGAGTTTCCGCAAGATCATTTCTACGGCGGGAAGTATTGGACCATTCCGTATCGCTCTTTGGTGCCACTCGAAGTGGAGAACCTGTTTGTGGCCGGGCGTTGTCTGAGTGCGACGCACGAAGCGTTGAGCGCGGTCCGCTGCATTGCCAATACCCTGGCGATGGGCGAGGCAGTAGGGGTAGCGGCGGCTTTGTGCCGCGACGGCAAACTGACGGCAATTGAGTTGCCCGCCGAAAAACTACAGACAGCTCTGCTCGAAGCTGACGTTTGGCTGGGCGAGGGTGCCTTAGTCACTCCCTAATTTTCCGTGGAAGGTTAGAAGCTATCTCAAAATTAACAAATGGTCGCGCCAGTAAGATTTTGGTCTTCTGGCAAGGCGCGACGATGAAGCATATTGGATGAAATCTGTGACTGAGGAGCAACACAGCCAGAAGGCTAAAAGACACTGGCCCCGAAGGGGTTGCGTCTCATTTGGCCCGTGGCATTGTCGTTTGTCGGTCAAAGGTATACTCCATACCTACTCCCTCCTCAACTCCTCGCCACGAGCCAAATGAACCAGCAACGCGACCGATTGCTAATTTTGAGATAGCTTCTACTTCCTTTCGGCTGCCGCGCCTTTGTTGGCTTTGATGGTTTTTGGGCGCCGACCGGTGAGCGCGTAGAAAGCACGGGAAAGCGCGAAGGGGGAGGAGAAGTGAAGAATGTCGGCCACTTCGGTGATGCTGTATCCGCTTTTCAGATAGAATTGTGCGAGGTTGAGGCGCTGTCTGCGGACCCAAGCGGCTGGAGTTTCGCCCGTTTCGAGCCGGAATTGGCGGTGGAATTCCGAGCGGCTGAGCCCTACTAAGGCGGCGAGTTCATGCGCGGAACGCGGTTGGCTCCAGTCCCCCTGCACGGCAAGGTTTAGTTGCTGGAGAAGGCTTGGCTTGGAATCTCTTAGCTGGGGTAGTTCTTGTCCCAAAAGCCGGTAAAGCTGGTTGAGTTTTTCTGCCAAGAGATAGGGGCCGTCCCAGCCAGGTTGGAAAGCGGCATCGACGGCGGAAAGAAGAGTGTCTCTCAATTTTTTATTGGGGCGAGCAAAGTAGGCGTAGGGACGAGCGGCATGGCGCAGCGGAGCTAGATGCTCACTACACGGCCCAACCAGGCAGAGGTAGGCCAAACTGCAATCTTCGTGAGGGTCGCCTTGGTGCGCGATGTCTTCGCCTGCGGGGCGGATGAGGATGCCGGGCGCTTGGACCTCGAGCGGTCTGCCAGAGAGTGTGTAGAGGGAGCGTCCTTGAGTAATCGCGATCAGGCTGGAGAAAGGATAGTTGCGGATGAGGCGATTTTTCTGAGGCGTGGTGGTTTCGCGGACCGCCACGCTTCCAGCCCCGAGCAAATTTTGGAGCGGGAATTGGCTAGTATCAATGGGCTGAACGTGGCGACTTCGCCACATGGAAGCAGAGTGCGTGATCATGAGTTGCCAGACAAAATGGTATAAATAATCTACAGCACGCCATGGGAAGAACAAGGCTGATGCGCGATAATGGAAAGATGTCTACCTCCTCTGATCGTCTCTCCCTTCCTCTGCCACTCGTGAAAGGTGCTCAGCCGCCGGTGATTGAAATACCGGTAAGCGAAGATCTGCCCCAAGGGGCGCTTCTTCGGGTCGCGCCACGATCTCATGGGTTGCGCGATCTCGTCGCCCAGAGGCTTGAGCTAGAAGATGGAACGGTCTGCGAAGAGGTGGGACGGTTCTCGATCGAGGAGCATCGCGTGGACTGGACGGATCACCCCAAGAAAGTGGGCTTGCTGACGGTTCGCTTGCCTCGCGCGATCAAGGAGGGGGAAATCCTACGGTTTTTCTCGCAGTACGGCAGTCTGGATTACACCGCAGGTGACCACTACGAGACTTATTCCAATGAACCCACTCGGCCGTACTTCGCTGGTACGGATTGGATCTTCTGGCTGGAACTAGCAGTGGATATGGAGCCGGGTTCCGAGCGCCGGCGGGTGTCGCCCGAAGTTCATCTGCAATTTAAGACCGGTCCTGCCGCTCACTTTCAGGCGATGTGGAAAGCAGATGGTAGCCTGAATCTCCGTTCCTTTGATGTTGCTTACAATCCCGTGTTGGAGAAACGCGCGGTTCAGGTGCAAGGCCCAGGCGGAAAGGCTGTTGGGACTCTGGATTTAGGTGATAGCTTTGCGACCGATGCTTTGGAAGTTGGCTGCCAGGCCCCAAGTGGAAGCCGCTATCAAGTGACAGACGAAACTGGGCAGATCGTACGCAGCAACGCCCGACCGGTAACGGATGCGGGTCAGTTGATCTGCTTTGGGGAGTTTCATTGGCATTGTGATCTTTCCAGTGATGGTAAGCGCCCGCTGGCGGATGCCTTGGCGACTGCGCGCGATGAACTGGCGATGGACTTTGCGGGGCCATCGGATCATATCGGGAACAAGGGGGATTTTGGTGCGGGAAAAACGCCGGAGATGCAGGCGGAAGTCTTGCGCGAGTTCGATGAACCGGGTCGCTTTGCCGTGCTACCGGGAGCGGAGTTAAGCCAGCGTATTGGCCACGCAAATTACTATTGTGATGACATCGACACGTATCTGGAAGTGTGTCGCAAGTTGCCCGAGGCTTTTGCCAAGGCGCAACGCAACCAGCAGGCGGAGTACCAGTGGGATGTCCTGACCGCGGCGATGGTGCCGGGGCACACCTTTTTGGTGCCGCACCACACTAACACCAATTCGTTTGAGGGAGAGGGTGTGGTGGATCAAGTAACGGGGCGCCCTTTTTGGAACGCGATGACCTTCCCCCAGGGGGAGGAAATGGAAGCGATGCGGTTGTTTGAAATTTATCAGACGCGTGGCTCTTTTGAAGACGAGTTGCCTGATCCTTCCTGGCGGATCGAAGCGGGGGGCTATGGGGCCAGCGCTAGGAGCGCCTTAATGAAGGGCTACCGGTGCGGATTCACCGGTGGGACGGATAATCACCAGGGCTGGCCGGGGCGGAACAACCTGCACGGGCGGATCGATGGTTACACGGCGGTCTTGGCTGATAAGATCGAGACGGCTTCGATCTGGAAGGCGTTGTATCAGCGTCGCTGCTACGCGACGACCGGGGCGCGCATCATCTGTGATGTTACTCTCAACGGACAGCCAATGGGCAGCGAGCTGAAGTTGGCGTGGGATGCGTCTCGGAAAATGGACATCAAGATTTACGGAACGGCACCTCTCGAGACGGTTGAGGTGATTTCTGGTGGCGTGGTGATTGATAGCTTACCTCTGCAGAAGGGCAGCTGGGACCTGGAAATAGAATGGGAAGACGAGCGATCCGGTCGCCCGCTGGATGACGTCTATTACTACCTGCGGATTCGCCAGGAGGATGGAAATCTCGCGTGGTTGAGTCCCTTTTGGATCGACGCCTTATAAAAAAGAAACCCCGGCCTGAGTCAGCCGGGGTGAAAACGAGATCGAGGAGTGGGCGTTGGCACGCCCCCTCCTCTTAACCTCATCTCAACTCAAAGATCGATCTAGGAAGAGCGGCGCCGACGGCGCATGGCGCAGAGGCCAAGGGCGCTGATCAGCAGGGCGGCGCTGGTCGGTTCGGGGATCAGTTCAAAATTATCAAAGTTTTCGAAACCGCGGGGTCCACCACCGCTGCCGCCGATGAAGGCGAAAACATCGCTGCCATCGCTCAGGGCGCTATTGAGCAAGTCCGTACCGGTGACGGTGCCTCCGGCCAGGGCAGCACCAACGGTACCATCGTTAGCGGAATCAAAGAGCTGGGCGGTCAAATCATAACCATCCACGTCGTAGGAGAATTGCATATCCAGGTAGTACCAGTTACCGAGAACCAAATCATTGGTCAACGTGGTGAAGGACGTATTGCTGACAAAACCCGCATCCTTTTCCTGCAAGAACATGGCGTACTTCGTGATGGGCGTTCCTGAGGTGCCGCCCGTGGTGGTGCGGGGCTGGAATCCAACCAGGAAGTGGTTATCGCTCGCGCCCGTGTTATCATTCAAAGAAGGGTTGTAGGTGGCGGTGGGACCGAAGCCCATGTAGAAGCCGGCACCGAAACCAGCACCCGCGGTTGGGTTGTCGAACTGGAAGTAGATCGAAATGGAGAAATCGCTGGAAGTTCCATTGAAGCCTTCGGTAAAGACGCGAGCGCCTGTGACGAAGAAATCGCTGGGTGCGATGCTACCAGAACCACTTAGGCCCTGGGTATTCGGAGCGGGAACCCCAAAAGTGCTGGCATTGCCCGTGGCGTTGAAAAAGGTGTTAAGATCAGACGAGTCATTGAAGTCGATCAAGACGGCCTGGGTGGGAGTAACAGCGACAGCAAACAAAGAAGCCGCTGCCAGGAGGTGGTTGAGAATGAGTTTTTTCATAGGTTGTTGAGTTGTGGGTTGAGTAACTACAGTGCCTAAGTGTAAGAAATCCTCACTTTGGGCAAAGAAGCGTGATGGGAAACACGTTGCATCCGTGTTTCCATTTCCCAAAAAAAGGGGAAAAAGTGGGTAAAATGGAGCCGGAGAGGCTTCGGAACTTACTTCTTGGGCGGAGCCGTCCAGCCGTCCTGCCACTCCCCTTCGATGTAGATGGTCTGGACGAAGGGAGGCTCGTCGCGCTGGTTGTGGAGAATCTGGTAGTTGAGCAAGTCAACAGCCGACGCGGCTTGTTGCTCCATCTTGGTATCAATCCCGGCCCAGCCCGTGACGTCATCAGCCAAGTTGAGGTGAGCGAGGGCCAAATCCTCCGGCACGCGGAGGCCAGCTGTGCGAACGGCTTCCAAGACCATGACTTCGCTGCAGATAATGGCATCTAGTTTGGATCGGCGAATCCAGTCGGCAATTTTTTGCACAAAGCCTTCTTTGTTCCGCCAAAAGGCAAACGGCTGGATGCGCTCGCGTTTGGGGACCATCATCTGGCAAAACGCAAAGCCAGCCAAAACGGCCGTGGGCGCGCCATGGCGGAAAAGGATCGAATCACATGGTTTGCCCTCATTAAACTTCTGGATATCATGAAGGGTTTCCGGCTCTTCGTCGACGTAATGTAATCCAGAGGCGAGTCCGATGCGGCGATAACCTCGCTTACGTAAGGCATGGAAGGCTCTTTCGAGATTCTTGCGGTTGGAGCAACCGGCGCGATGCCACTCTCTTTGCCCGGCGTAATAATCGCCCAAGCACACGACGGAAAAGGGCGACCAGTCAAAACCCAGGGTTTCGAGCAACTCCGTATTGCCAGGAACCAGGATGCCGGCAATGCCACGGGCTTTCATGATTTGGCTGAGGCGGGAGGCCGTGAGCCCGGGCTCGAAGCTCCAAATTTCTTCAAACCCGTAGCCAAGTTCCTGGCATCGTTGCTGGGCGGCCGCCAAGACCGGTTGGCGATAGGCATAGTTTGTCCACAGGTTCTTGTCGGGGTGGTTGTTGAGCCAAGCGATGTTGGCCTGCAAGCGATGGCGCTCACTCCGCTGATTACGCGTGGCCATCAGG
>CAWUJC010000064.1:0-8526 GCA_963922355.1 uncultured bacterium
CTGTAAGGGCTTCTCCTTTAAGCTGCCCGGCATGGGAGGAACCGGAGGCAGCTTGGCACGCAGGTTGGCCAGCTCCGCAGTGTATTTCGCCGCACCTAGGTCGGTTGGCTTTTTGAGATCTCGCTGCTGCCCGAAAAAGTCGGTCTGCAAGAGCTCATTGCCGGGAATCGGCAGGCCTGCGTGGATGGCGCTGCCACCTGCGGTTGGGCGGGGAAGACCGTCTGCGCCCGGAGAAAAATCAGTCGGCTTACCCATGATGGGATGGGTGCCAAGTTCGCCAAGGTCGGTGCCTTCAGGGGCTAGGTAGAAATTGTGGCTGATCTCGTTCAGATCCGGCTGGGCAATCCACATGAAAGGGCGCTCGTCGTTCCGTTTGACGGAAGCAAAGGCGTTGTTGATGATGCGGTTGTTTTTTGGCGGGTTAAGGCCTTTTCCTTTTTTGTCTTCAAGCCTGGCAAGGATGGCAAATTTCTTGAGGTCGCCGAAGTAGTTCTGGGCAATAAGGCAATTTTCCGCCGCCCAGAAGACTGCGCCGTATTCTTTGGCCAACATGGGATAGACATTGGGGGTGGTTCGCATGTTGATCTCGCGACCGTCCACCATGATGACGGCTTCATCATCCACCACGCCGGACAGATTCCCGGCGTTGAATAAGATCCCGGCGTAGTCGATATCAAGAAAGTAGTTATTCACGATCTGGTGATTGCGCCCGGTCACCCACAAACCGCAGCCGAGGTTTTTGAAGAGGTTGTTGTAGACAAGACTGTTGTCCGTGGTGCGGAGGCAGAGGTGGCTGCCGCCTTCCCACCAAGCTCCGGGGCAGTTGACAAAGAGATTATGCCGGAACGTGTTGTCGGAGCATTTAACCGTGATGATTTCGCCGTGGGTGTCGCCGTTGGCGAGGTCAAAGATGTTGTACTCCAACACGGCGCCGAGTTTTTGCGTCCGGTAATGTTCAAAGCCCGTGCCGAGGAGAATGGCTTCGCCTTGGGTTTTGCGGGCGCGGAGCCGGTTCATGTCACGGATGATGTTGTGATCGACTAAGAACTCGCCCTTGATGCGCCCGGTCATCATCTCTTTATCGCCTTTGATGGAGATCGGCCGCGCCAGCGGATCGTAGAAGAAGCAATGGTCAACGCGGTGCTGGTTGCCGGAAATCCACATCAGGCTCGCCTTGGGCATGCCGTTTTCTCGGTACTCCGTTTCGCAGGAAATAAAGCGACAGCCACTGAAGCGCACGTGTCGAGTCCCGCTCTTCACCCCAATAAAACCGGAATAGCTCTTCGTGGTCGGGATGGTGGTGGCGCGGACAAAGTTGAGCCCCTGCACGATGATGTGGCTGCCATTAATCTCGAGGTGGAATTCGCCTGTGATGGTGACCTGATGCGGGTTTTGCGGAAGAATCGTGATCGGTGCGTCCTGGGTACCTGACTTCTCTACAACGAGCTTCCCCAGATTTTCGTAGGTACCGTCGGCCAGGAGTAGATTGTCGCCCGGCTCCAGTGTTTCCAAAGCCGCGCGGAGCTCCTCGGCATTCGAAACCACCTTACCTGCAAGCGGAGGGAGCGGCTGGACGTTTACCGTTGGGTTGTCGCCCTTGGCGTCTGGCTCCGTTTTCGCCGTTTCTTCTGGGGGAGCCTCTGCAGGTTCAGGGGCGGGTATCGGTTGGGTTGGATCAGCCTGTGGCGGAGGGACTTGAGCTCCTTGTTCAACCTTGCTGCAACCAAGTAGCACTCCGACGAGGCCTACCAACAACACATGACGACTCATACAATCCAACATTCTAGAGCATCCCGTGTGATGACAATGTCGCTAATTGTTCCTGGTAACCAAAAAAAGAGCAATGACTCCTTCTCAGAGTGCATGAGCGAAGATGGGCCCTCTACCGAGAGGTGGAGAAGGAGTTGGAGACTTACTTCACCGGAAAGTACAAAAGCGTCACCAGCTCATTTTCAGGGGTGTGGCGAGGATCGTTTTCATAGATTTCGAACGGGACGGCCTTCTTGTTTTGACGAAACACTTTGGCTTGGCCGCGCATGAAACCCGCCGACCAAGGATTGCCCAAGTGGCGATAGGGGCCGGTGTGTTTGACCACGTAGGCACGACCAGCCGGAAGTTTTCCTGTGATTCCACCGGGCGGAAGATCAGCCGGTGTTTGGCTCACTGGGTAGCCGATGGTGTAGTCGGTTTCGCCGCGAGAAAAATCCCATTTGTGGTAAGCGGAAAAAGGAGCGCTGGCCGGTTGAGTGCCCGATGTTTCCAACCATTGGTTAAGCGTCGCAAAATCCTTTTCCATGGCTGTCCCCACGTCATCCATAGAGCAGCGTGTGCGCAGGCCGACGTAATCGAGACCAGGGAAGGACTGCTCGCCGAGGAACTCAATCGAAGAAGGCACCTCGCCGGTTTCGGCCAAGTCCTTGAGCATGGTGAGGCCGCGCTGGTAGTCCATCCCGATCCAGCCACGCATCATCGCTTTCATCCAAAAGAGGAAGAACGGCAGAGAGCCATCCATCTCCCAGGTGACTTTGGTGCCCTCGGCCGTGGGCTCAAACAGGAAGCGCACCGGGGACTGAGATTTCCAAGGGCGGATGAAGCTGACCTGCAGGTGCAGCGCATGAGGCGGCTGCTCCTCCACCACCCGGTTTTCGCCCGCGCCGATGATCTGACCGTCCCAGCTGTAGCTGAGACCGTCTTCGGCGTAGTCGAGCGGGCAATCGGGCTCGGCGGTGAGCCAGGGCGACCAAGTGGGCCAACTGCGGAAGTCGCGCACGATGGCATAGAGCTCATCGGCTGGAGCCTTAATGGTAACTGAACGGGAAACTTGAAATTTGGGCATGGTGAGTCAGGTAAGTTGGCTCCTATTTCACCTGAAGGGAGGCCTGGGTCAAGTGTTCTCGATCAAGTTAGTGATGAGATACGAATGTATCCTGCATGCGGGGTATTCTCTGTTGATCCAAGCAAACCCAGCCGCCGTTATTGTAGGTTTCCTGAGACTTTAGACATCGAGGAGATGTCGCAACTCCGGGGAAAGACGATCGACCGTCGCTTCACTCAAAAAAGCTTTCTGGTTGAGCTGTTGAGGTTGATCCCGGCGGCAGAAGTAAGCGTGCATCGCGCGGCGAGGCTGATCCGTGCGGTTGAGGGTGCCGCCATGCCAGGTGTGGGAATTGAAAACGACCACCGTTCCGGCTGGTGCCAGCAGGAGCTTCTGGTCGGGATGTTCTGCTTTGGGGTCCTCCAGCACATCTTGGGGAAGATCACCACTGAGGTGAGAACCGGGCACGACTCGGGTTGGGCCATTCGCTTCGACAAAGTCGTCGAGCAACCAGATGGAGTTGCACACTCGATAGTCACCCGGAGGGACCGAGGCGTTGTAATCCGCGTGTAAATTCTGCCTTCCAGCTCCGGGGAGGGCGAAACGGGCGTTGAGCGAAGAGAGTTTAAAGTTGTCGCCCAACACGTGGCAGATGGCCGCGAGTACCTTGGGATGCGAGATGCATTTTTCAAAAATAGGATCTTTGTCGACTAGATTGGCAAGACGGGAAGTTCCGGCTTCTTGATGCACTTCTTTGCCGGCATCTTTTCCTTCTTTCTCGAGAAGATGGGCGAAAGTCGTCCGGAAGGCTTCAATCTCAGCGTCATTCAAGACGCCTTCAATTGGTAGGTAGCCGTTGGTGTTGAGGAAATTACGTTCGTCCTCGCTGAGGAGGTGAGCGTGTGAGCCAAGGGAATGGATGATTTCTTTGGTTGTCATAGTTGTCTGAGGTGGTGGTTTCAGTTTTCCTTGATCATTCCATTTCGGGCGTCATGGTTCAATACACGCACCGTGAAAAGTATTGCACAAATCGCTAAATCGATTCAGGTCACCGGGGGGAGTGTTTACGTGGCGCCAGAGGGAAAAAATTTTCCGAGGCACTGCCATCGTAACTGGGAGTTTGTCTATTACCTCTCGGGCAATATCGATTGCGTCATGGATGAGGTGACCTTTGAAGGCCACCCCGGTCTCTTGTGGATGACACCACCTGAGCAGCACCATGCCGAAACGGCGCATACGGCCTACCGTAACTTAAACTTCACGGTAGATTTGCCGGCATCGCTTGGCCTGCCTTTGTACTTAGAGGACGATCCAGAAGGTTGCATGGGGCAGCTCTGTCGCCAAATCGTAGTGGAAGTTCAGCATCGGCGATTGGCGAGCAGTTCGATTGCGCGTCTGCTGGTGGAGACGCTCCTCCATTACGTCGATCGCGCGCAAAAGAGAGAACAGGTTTCGCCTTCCGAAAGTGTCGTGCGTCGAGCAGAAGCCTGTCTTGATGAGCGCTACGCCCAGGAAATTTCTCTCGAAGAGATCGCCCGGGAATGCGGCGTCTCGAGTGCTTCGCTTCGTTCTTACTTTCAGTCACTGCGAGGCTACAGCCCGCGCGATTATCTGAAGACCAAGCGGATCGAACAAGCGCGTTACTTGTTGCAAACCTCCACGCTCACCCTGGATGCCATTTCGGAACTCACCGGCTTTTACTCCGCGAGTCACCTGAGCCGGATGTTCAAGCAGCGCTATCAGACGAGTCCGGGAAGTGTGCGGCGACTCTAAAATTGGGTGCTGAAATATTTTTTTTGGCGGTGGCTTTCTTGTCGGGGCGTAAGTCAGGCACGCCTTTGATCAGGATTCTCAGTCCTGCTGGTTAAGAAAGACATGATGGATCGACTGGTCGCAGAGTATTCTCATCTCTTCCTGGGAAGCCGCCGCGCGACCCATGACACGAAGCGAGTAAACGGTGCCCAAGAGAAAAACAGCGGCTACGTCAGGGTTTTGACCCGGTCGCAGCTCACCTGCCTCGTCTGCCTTAACAAGTGCTTGGCGAAAGAGATCTTTCGTAGCTTGCAGGTGACGGCGGAGATGGGCGCCCGCTTCTTCGTTTACGTTGGATAGCTCCAGCAGCATGTTGACGATGAGGCAGCCCTTGGCCGGCGTTTCGCAGGTCATCTCGTGGACCATGGAGGCCAACAGCCTCGCAAAGGCCTCTCGTGAGCTTTTCGCCTCATCGAGAACGAGACAAACCTGGGCATGCCCTTGTTGGGAATAGTAGTCGAGGACCTCAAGCAGGAGCGCCTGTTTGTTCTCAAAAGCGCTGTAAATGCTGCCTGGCCGCATATCCATCGCGGCAATCAACTCGCTCATGGACGTTGCGGCATAGCCTTGTTGCCAAAAGAGTTGCATCGCCTTCTGCAGCACGACTTCCCGATCAAATTGTTGTGGCCTCGCCATAAGTTATCCCATGAAATAAGCATAAATTGAATGGTTATTCAAAAAATATTTTGACAATGAAGGCGGTTCTAGATAATTGTTGAATGAACGTTCAATTAATCAAACCAACCAAAACCAGAAAGAAACAAATCCATGAGTTTACAAACAATTGAATCACTCGACCTGACGAAACAAGCACCGCGCAGTCCACGGAGTACCCTCGGAGGTTATATCGTCGCCGGACGTGCCTTAGACAAATGCAGGGCAACTCTGGCCGGAACAGCCGGGGAGTATCATTTCAACTGCCCCTTGGACCAGATGTTCCTCAACTTTGTCGGTATCTCGGCCGAAAATTTTCAAGAGTTCGTGGCAACTGGTGCTGATGATGAAGCCGTCGCCACTTGGATTCAGGAGAACTCATCCAAGACCCAAGAGGAGATCGTGCAATGGAACAATGATTTACGCTACAAGCGCATCAGCGAAATGCCGGTCGACGTCCAAGTCTATATGGAGAGCTATATCGCGGAATTCATCCCGCAGAACCGCGTGGTCTACTACTGGTTCGATGTTTATGATATCGAGGAAAACCGGATCTAGAGTGACGCAAGTATCCTATCACTAACACTGTTATCAGAATAGCGGCGACTTCTTGATGGAGAGGTCGCCGTTTTCATGACTCTACTTTCAAATCATATTCCGCAATAGGTGACATACGTCGGATCATGATAGGTGGTAATTTCGACGGCAACAGTTACAGGTACGTTTAAACTCAACCGGTGGCTTTTTCAAAACGGCTTGGTTATCCTACACCGTTATCTGAAGTCTTGCCGAGGGGTTCACAGGCGACCACGAGTTTGTTGAACCCAATTTGGCGGGTATAGTCTTTCTCTACTTCCATACAGGGTTCTGCTTCGACCACCTGCACGTTGGAAACGAGCCGAGGGAATTGGGCGAGAAAGCTGCGCATGATGGCGCGAGCGTGGTGAGCGCCGAGGCAATTGTGGTGGCCAAAGCCGAAAGAGACGTGCGGATTGGGTTTACGCTCGAGATCCACTTCATCAGGATTTGGGAAGATCTCTGGGTCGCGGTTCGCGGCGGCCCAGGTGAGAGAAATACGGCCGCCCGCTTCCACTTCATGCCCTTGGACGTTGGTTTTGACCGGGCAGACGCGCCCGATGTGGGTGAGCGGGATAGCCAGACGGAAAAACTCCTCGGCAGCCGTGTTAATAGCTTCCGGGTGTTCCCGTAGAAAGGTCATGGCGTCCGGGTTCTTGGCGAAGTACGCGATGATCCCCGTCATGGTGTGGATGATCGTGTCGCGGCCACCTGCGAAGGCCAAGTAGGCGAAGCCTTCTTTTTCTTCATCGGTGAGAGGACGACCATCGATCTCGGCTTGGTTTAAGGCGCTGTAGAAGTCCTCCCCGGGCTGCTCCTTGGCTTGCTGGAACATCATGCGGTTGTAATCTTCCATTTGGCTGCCTTTGGCTTTGCCATCCCCCGCCCGCGTGACGTGTACGCCCCACGAAATCCACCGCTCTCCTTCTTCTTCGGGCACATTCAGGAGGTAAGTCAGCGCGTAAGATTGGACGGGAATCGCGAGATCATAGACGGCGTCGAAGGTGCCCTTGGCGACCATACGCCGCAGCATACAGCCAAGCAGTCCGTCGATCTTTGCCTGAACTTCCGGGAGCTTGGGACGAAGAAAGAACGGCTCCACGAGCTTGCGGAATTTGGTGTGTTCTGGCGGATTCAACTCGATGGGATATTGCCGGACATCGCGTAACTCTTCTTCCGACGGAATGGGAACGCGCCGTGGTGCGTCGGAGCTAAACGTCTGCCAGTCTTTGGCCGCCTGGCGCACATCTTTCAACTTGAGCAGCATGGGAATTTTTTCTCCGTTCTGAAAGTCCCCGACTTTGATGGGGCATTGGGCGCGGTCGTCCTTGAACGGATCTTCGGTGATGTAGGTCTTCTTCGACATGGGATTTGGGGGGCAGTAGGAAAATGATGAAGGGGGAAGGAGGCAGCGGCCTAGTCGCTTTCGGGAACGATGACTTCGAGGCCATCGAGCGCCTCGGTAACTTCGATCTGACAGCTCAGTCGGCTGTTCTCTTGCTGGTTGTCATTGAAGCTCAGGGTGTCGGCTTCCAGCTCCTCGGTCGGCGGGAGTTTATCCTGCCACGATTGGGCGATGTAGACATGGCAGGTCGAACAAGAACAAACGCCGCCGCAATCGCCGTCAATTCCCTCAATGTCGTGATCACGGGCAATCTCCATGAGATTGCCTTCCACGTTTTCAAGGGTGGTTCGGCTTCCGGTTGAGGTAATGAAGGTAACTTTAGGCATCAGGAGGGGAACGGTAAGGGGAAGGAGTGAAGGAGGGGTTCCTGAGGGAATTCACGTCTTCAACATTCCACTAGTCTAAGGCTGTTTTGGCGACAGGGCTCCACCTGCTTTGCTTGATATTGATACTTCATTGACAATAGCGAGTGATTTTTCGAGTATTTTGTTAAATGAAGGCCCAGTTAGAGCCAATCGCTAACACCGAAGAAAGTAGCTTCAATAGTCGTTTTATCGCGGAGTCAACGTTTCGGCACCCGATGCATTATCACCCCGAAATTGAGCTTACCTTGATCGTTCGCAGCAAAGGGACGCGGGTGATTGGCGACCACATTGGCAATTTTGATGAAGGTGACCTGTGCCTGATCGGGACCAACCTTCCGCACCTCTACACCAATACAGTTGCCCCCACCGCCAGGGCCGAGGCAGAAGTTCTGCAATTCCGTCGCAATTTTTCCAACGGCTTCATCGACGCGACGCCTGAGTTACTACCTTTTGCTCGGTTACTGGATCAAGCCAAACTGGGCCTGGCTTTTGCCCCAGAGACGGCTCGCCAAGTTGCTCCGCTCTTAAGCCGAATCCGCGAGGCGAAGGGCTTTCAACGCTTAAGTCTTTTCCTGGAACTCATCGATTGCTTGCTTCACTCCCCACCGGCTCAAACCTTGGCTAGCCCCGGCTACACGGGCGCCATTTCGGTTCCGGGGTCGGAACGAATGCAGGCCGCCTATCGCTACCTCTTGGAGCATTTCAACGAGGAGATCGACCATCGAGAACTCGCCGCCAAAGTCCATCTAGCGCCTGCTTCCTTCAGTCGCCTCTTCAAGCGCATCACCCGCATGACCTGCACGGCCTTCATCAATCATCTTCGCCTTGGGCACGCCTGCCGTCTGCTGCGGGAGACCGATATGCCCATCACCAAGATCGCCTTTGATTGCGGCTTTCGA